>QIJM01000651.1 GCA_003232445.1 Paraglaciecola arctica | reverse complement strand
CTAAGGCTTTGGTGGTTGTCGCAATTGGAGCGGGTGCGATGGTTATCAGCCATGCCAATGACAGCTACTTTTGGGTTGTGACCCAATTCTCCAATATGGATGTCAAAACCGGCTACAAGCTTCAGTCCCTAGGCTCCCTTATTCAAGGAACAACGGCGGCCATCATCGTCTGGATCCTGAGTTTACTGTTGGTATAGCGCATATCTAATTGTAAATAACCTCAACTCGAATAAACAATTAGCGGTTAACTAAGGTAAGGAACGGCTCCTTACCAAAATTGTTACCTAAGCAAAAACAATATATATAGCGAGCACTATCGCCATACAGGCTGAAGCGCCAACATTGAATATTAATGTTTGTCGAGATGCAGAACTTGCCGGTAATGCACCATCTGATTGAACATTTACCCCAACATCTTCTGTTGCAATGTTTTTACGTGCTCTAGTGACTAATTGCGCACCATGATTGTCACTCTGTTTACCAAATAAACTGACCAAAATAGCAACAACTAATACTGCTAGTGTGGTAAAGATCATACGGTTAAGAAATGCGGTATCAACTAAGGTGAATTTAAGCATTGTTGATATTGGAATCGTTAACAACACCACGGCCAGAGCCGCATTTGGAGTCATGCGTTCCCAGTAAATTCCAAGAATAAAGATAACCAGTACACCTGGCGTAATAAAACCTGAGTATTCTTGAATAAAGGAAAACAATGCCCCCATACTGGCAATTTTGGGTGCAAAAATCACTGCTATTAATAGTGCAATGGCAGAAAAAATTCTGCCAGTTTTGACATTGGATGCATCATCAGATTCACTTTTCTTTAACTTCTGCCAAATATCTAGGGTGAAAATTGTCGATGCACTAGTCACCAGTGAATTTAGCGATGAGACAACTGCAGCAACCAGAGCAGCAATAATCAGCCCAGTAAAACCAACAGGTATAAATTCCTTGACTAATAATGGGAAAGCTTGATCACGACTGGTAATCTGTTCGAGAATTGTTTCTTTAGCGATAACACCCGGAATGACAATGATGACACCAACGATAAGCGATAAAAAAGCCGCAAATAATAGTCCATTTACTGCCTCTTTTTCATTCTTAGCCGCTAATGCTCGTTGAATTATGTACTGATTACACCCCCAGTAAGGGAGTGCCGCAATAATGATGCCGCCAAGAAAAACACCTGTCCATGGAAGTTCAGGATGATCGGCTGGCAGTATTAAGTGAAATGAATCTCGCTGACGCTCAAATAAGGTCATTGCTCCTTGCCACATGCCTGTATCGTCTGAGATTACATTTAAACCAAAATATAGAACCGCAAAACCACCAAGTATCAGTACGGTTACCTGAATAAAGTCAGTCCAAGCTACCGCGCTCAAGCCACCATAAATGGTATAGAATGCTGAAATGGTGGCAAGAATAATACAGCCATAAACAATAGGGATCCCCATAACAGACTCCAAGGTAATAGCCCCCAAGGACAGGATTGAGGTTAAATTGACGAAAATAAACAAACAAACCCAAAAAACGCCCATACCAGTACTCACTCTGGTATCAAATCTTTTTGATAAAAAGTCAGGCATGCTGTACACACCTAATTTCAAAAAGGTCGGCAATAAGTATTTAGCGGTAATTAAGATAGGGATGACAGCCCCTAACAAGGAATAAGAAGAGACCGCAATACCACTTTCAAATGCTGTGCCGTTCATACCAATAATCTGCTCGGTAGAAATATTGGCGGCGATTAACGAGCTACCTATAATCCACCAAGGGAGAGATTTACTGGCTAAAAAATATCCCTCAGTGGTTTTATTACCGCCACCCCGTCGTGATGCCCATAGCCCAATGGCCATAACCACAACAAAATAACTAGCAAAAACCAGATAATCAATTAATTTAAAATCACTCATAAATTCCCCATTACTTTCTATATATTATGACTATCTGAATAGGCATATTGCGCCTAATACACCACTATGTTCTTGGACATTTGATATGCGAATAGGTATCGACTCTTTTGGCGGATAAATAAAGATATTATTATCAACTTGTTGCTGAACAGTCTCTAAGAATAACTCATGAGCCAAAGTAGCTCCTCCTGACAAAATGACACATTCGGGGCCGTAGGCGTGAATTGCATTGACTATTAAATATGACAGCCTGGCCACCCATTTATTAAATGCATCTGTGCAAAATTCATCACCTTGTTTAACCCCATCTTCAATAATTTTTTTAAAGGTTATGTTTTTAGATGAATCAGCATAAATTTGGCTCAAGGTAGAAATGTTGCCTCGCTCTAATCCCGCACGTACATCAAGCACTAAACTTGTTGAAGAGCAAGCCATCTCACCAGTGCCTTTGAAACCCGTTAAACACTGTTGGTCGGTATTACCAAGCATCATTAAGTGTCCTAATTGAGTACCAAACTGTAAATGAGGATTACGTAATATCTGCCCATCCAGTAATACCCCGGAGCCGATACCAGTGCCAATGGTTAAAGTGACTGCCCAATCAATATTTTTCGCTAAGCCAAAATGACGCTCAGATAACATTGCACAACGACCGTCATTATCCGCTTTTACTTGGCAATTAAATTTATCTTTAATTTTTTCTACCATCGGAAAGCCCGCTAAACCGCTAACCTTTCCGGGTAAATAAACCACACCAAAATCAGGTTCCACCACAGAAGTAAGTGACAAACCAATGCCTACTGGACCAGTGGTTTGCTTATTCACATATTCGGATATACTGTCTAGCAATATTGATAAATTAGTATCAATGTCTGAGAAGCGAGAATAGTCGTAGGTATCTTTATATAAAAATTCGCCATCCGTAGTCACGGCTCCCCACTTAATTCTCGTACCGCCCCAGTCAATACCAATAAAGTAATCATTTTGTTGCAAAATACATCCTCCGTTATATTGCCCTACATATCATTTGATTAGAGGACAAAACGATTATTAACTCACTCGCCAACCACCGTCAGGGTGAACAACTTCTCCGGTCATAGACAAACAACCTTCACTAAGCATAAAAGCAGATAATTTTGCTACTGTGCCGATAGGAACCATGCCTTTAGTGAATCTTTGTTTTTTCTCAATCACTGATAAAATCACCGGATCTTGAGAAGCTCGGCTACTCATTGGTGTTTCAACCAGCCCCGGAGCAATAACATTGACTGCGATACCTTGCTCAGCATAACAATTCGCCATGATGTTACTCATGCCGATAATGCTGGCTTTACTTACGCCGTAAGCTAAGGTGTCGAAATGCTCCGACATAGGGTCAACACCCAACACACTGGCCATGTTTAAAATGCTGCCTCTTAGATAACCTTCACTGTGTGGCTGACTTAACCAATACTGAACCACAGATCGACACATGCGAAATTGACTGGTCAAATTCACATCAAGCACCTTTTGCCAGCCGTCATCGCTGCAGTCATGCAATGGACCATCGCCGTACTTACGCCCACTGATCCCGGCAACATTATAAAGTGCATCAACTTTGCCAAATACGGATAGGCATTTTTCTACAATAAGTGTGGGTGTTTCAGGCAGAGAAATATCCCCAGCCAAGCCATGTGCTTCAACGCCAAGTGTTTTGAGTGCATCAACAAAATTATTCATGTTTTTTGGCGTGAGGCTGGCAATGAATATTTTCCAACCTTGCTCACCTAACAGTTTGGCCGTTTCAGCGCCTATACCTGTAGAGGCAGTGATAATCGCAACTTTTGCTTCGCTACTCATTGGCACTCTTTTCATCCGCAGCAACTTTGGGGTTGAACACGACTCTGGCATAACGTTTTCTTTGATCCAGAATCCACTCATCGTAGTTAACCCCATAACCACCTAAGTGCATGTTTTGCAATACTAAATGTGAGTAGTTACGCGAATCAAGTTCTTTAATGGTTAATTCATTCAAAGAATGGGTAACGCTAAGGGAACCGATAGACGAAAGAGGACAAATTTGATAATCACCGGTCTGTCCAGAAAAAGACACGGATAAATCACCCATTGGCATGCCGTTATTAATTAAAAACCCTTTAGCATGTTCATCGACAACTTCTGATAGGTTTTTTCCGGATGAATGTTTTGGTGAGGCTGTTTTTGATTGCTCAACACAACACAAACCAATAAGTGGATTATTTGGAAATCTATTTGACCAAGCTAGTGCCATATCGACAGCTGCCGAAGTGGTACCTGTTGCCGTTACCACCAGTAACACATCATGCGGAGCAACATGTATTTCATCGAGCATTTTATCACCAAGGCCTTCAATAAATTCAATAGCCTGATTTACGCGAATACCATTGGCACCAATAACATCCATAAAGGTTGTTAAGCCAACAGATAATAGTGGATGAAAACCCGTTAAAGCACCCATTCTCACTACGCTTTCTTCGATAGCAATACGAGAATGACCATTTGCGTAAATGTGTACTACGCCACCATTTTCAATAGCGTCGGCGTATAAAGATGCGACCCTTTTTAGCCTGTCTTCTTGGGCAAGTAGATTTTCTTTAATTCGATCTAACTGAGCGGGAAAGGTAAGTTCCATAAATCGTTTCCTATGATTATTTATCCTTATACTCTATGTTCCTTATTTCAAAATCTTCTCTGATTTATACCAGAGACTCCCGTTTTCTTAGAATTAGGACTTGAGATCTGCAAAAAATCTCGAACACTATTGATAATTACTCAATTTTTAACTCTTCAGCCGATTATTAGCACAATCAAGACACCTCAAATCCATAAAAGCTAAGAATTCAGGAACAGTAAGGTGGATTCATGGAAGAATTTAGTCAGGATAATCGGTAGATTGATCCACAACTAATCAATATAAATATAATACTTGAGGTATGTTTGTATGGAATATAATACTAAGTTAAAAGCGAGACAAAATTACGATGTCATTGTTGTGGGTGGTGGCTCGGCTGGCGCTAGTGCTGCAATAGTTGCAGCGAGAAACGGTAGTAAAACACTTCTGATTGAGCGCATGCCGTTTATCGGTGGTACGAGTACCGCCGTGTTAGATACTTTTTATGGCTACTACACACCAGGTACTGAGTCGAAGAAAATTGTTGGTGGTATTCCTGACGATGTGGTTGCCGGTTTAAAAAAATGGGCTAGCTGGTTGGAAAGACCAAATACTCATGGTGCAGGTACAGCGGTAACTTATAACCCAGAATACTTAAAAGTTGTTTGGGAAGATTTATTAACTGAAGCCAATGCGCATGTATTGCTTAATGCACAAGTTGTTGATGTGCTTAAAGATGAAAACAAGAAAATTTCAGGACTAGTGCTAGCAACCAAAACCGGCCTTGAAATGGTTGAAGCGGATTTTTTCATTGATGCTTCTGGTGATGCTGACCTCTGTCACTTTGCTGGATTTGACTATGAACTTGCCGGCGATATAGATCCTGCGCAAACATTAACCACCACTTTTAAGATGGTTAATGTGGATATTGAAAAGCGTTACGAAATTAAAAAAGAGCAAGTGTTCAAGTTAATGGAAGAAGCGGCTGCAAGCGGTGATTATGACCTACCTCGCAGAGAAGGTAGTGACCACATTACGCCGGTAGATAATATGACCGCAACTATTATGACTCGCCTAGATTCTTTCAAAAAAGACGAATACGGTAATGTTATCAATGCTACTGACCCAGATTTGTTGAGTAAAGCAGAAATTGAAGGTCGTAAGCAAGCCATTGAATACATTAGATTCCTTTGCGATAAAGTGCCAGGTTATGAGAATGCATCCTTGTCAACTTTTGGCGCGCAAATTGGTGTGCGTGAAACGCGCCGTGTGTTTGGTGAATATCGTTTAACTAAAGAAGATGTTATTAATGCCAAAAAATTTGATGATCAAATTGGTATTTGTGGCGCACCTATTGAAGATCATCACGGTGGTCAAGGCACCCATTGGGTGTATTTACCAGACGGTGAAGTATGTGGCATTCCATTTAGAACCTTAGTGCCTAAAGGCAGTAGCAATTTATTGGTTGCGGGTCGCTGTTTCTCTGCTACCCACGACGCGCATGCTAGTGTTCGTTCAATGGGGCAAACTATGATGATGGGTCAAGCGGCGGGTATGGCGGCCAGTATGGCAATAAAGGCTAATTGCTCAATCAGTAATTTGAATATTCCAGCACTTCAACAAGCACTTAGAGATTGTGGTGCGCTTATTGATGATGCGGTATCAGTAGCGCCAAAAGCGCAAGGAGTTTAGTCATGGTTGAATGGAAGACATTAACTTCAAGCGAAGTTACAGAAGATCTTAAAAGCTTGCCGATTATTATCCCTATTGGTCTTATTGAAGCACACGGCCCGCATTTACCTTTATCGGTAGACTTAGACACAGCAGAGTATTTTTCTCGTCGTGTCGCTGAGAAAACAGGTGCCATTTTAGCGCCGATTATTAATTACGGTTTTGCTGATGAAATGGCGGAATATCCCGGTACTATTGGTGTTCGCCCTGAAACATTAATGAGTATGATCTACGATATTTGTTGTCATTTTTGCTCGCAAGGTTTTAAAAATATTATTGTGCTTAGTGGACACGGTGCTAACAAAGGGCCGATAGAATTGGCTTTTTGGAAAATGTGGGATAAATACCCAGATTTGAAAATTGCTTATTGGAATTATTGGACCGAAGCCAAAATGACGCATATCCATCATGCTGACAAAGGTGAAACGGAAATCAGCATGGCTGTGGGCATACCTTGTTATATGGATAAAGTACAAGACTATAGCGTTAAAAAGCCTTGGTATAGATTACGTTCACGCGCCAAAATCCAACCATGTTCTGGCGGCATTAATGGTAAGCCTAGCGAAGCTAATTTAGCCGAAGGTGAAGAGGCTAGAGATATCATTATTGATATTTTATGCGAAAAAGTTTCTGCCATTATAGCTGAAAACCGTGCGGCTATAGCGGACGCTAAGTCAGGCGAAATATGAACATGAGCAACAGTAAGGCAAAAAGAGAACTTATTGCAATTTTACGTGGCATTTCACCAGAAGAAGCAGGAGAGGCCGCTAAAATATTAAGCGAATGTGGCTTTTGTAAAATAGAAGTACCGTTAAATTCGCCTAACCCTTATGCCAGCATTGCCAATATGAGAAATGCAGTCAGCGAAGATATTCTTATCGGTGCTGGTACCGTATTAAACGCCGAGCAAGTACAACTGGTTCACCAACATGGTGGACAATTTATTGTTTCGCCAAACTTTAATCAACAAGTGATTGAGCAAACTAGAGCGCTTGAAATGCTTTCGTATCCAGGCATAGCAACTCTGAGTGAGGCATTCAATGCGCTTGATTCTGGGGCAAACGCGCTTAAATTATTTCCAGCTAATGTGGTTGGCTTGGATGGTTTTAAAGCCTTTAATGCTGTGTTACCTAAAGCAATTAAGGTTTATGGCGTTGGTGGTATAAAACCCGATGACTATGTGCAATGGCTCAAGGCTGGTATGGCCGGTTTTGGTATTGGTAGTGATCTTTATAAACAAGGGATTTCAATGGCAGTACTGAAAAGTAACGCCGATAATATTGTCTCTGCTTATGATCAAGCCTGTCAATTGATTCGGTAATAGCAGCTACAGATTATGTATGAAAACTATCGCTGCACTATTCCCATATAAAAGAAGTGGCTACCAAGAATAATTAATTGCTTTGTTCGTCCTCTGCAAAGGAGGATTTTGCCTGTTTCTTTCGATATTCTAACGGAGGTATTCCCACCGAACGGTTAAATGCATCATAAAATCGACTCAAAGAACCAAATCCTGCGTCTAATGCAATATCAAGAATAGGCTTGTTGGTGGTTATAAGAAGAAATTGTACATAGTCGATCCTTTTGGCAAGAATAAACCCTGTAGGCGTTTGTCCTACTTCCTTCCTAAATATAGTGGTCGCATAATTTGGGTTTAGCCCAACAGCTCGAGCTAACTCTTCCATGCTAATTTTTCTAAATAAGTTTTTTAGAATATAGCCCTGCATTCTGCTGACAAGATTGCTTGCTTTTTTGGGGGGAACAATACTCATTTTCTTGTTAGTGTGTTCCTTAATAACGCGATATGAGTCATCTTTTATCAGTAAGCGTTTGAGGCGACATCTAATTTCAAGTAATAATATATCGAGACTCTTTATATTATTCTCAGCAATATCTTCACTCCAACGTTCAAACCTAAATTGATCTCGGGTGAATTCTTTGGAATTATCATCAACAAGTAAATCGCAATTCGCTAAATGATTAACAAAATCTTCTGATAGGGTCCAATTAAAAATATGCTCGGAAGGTATAGTAATCCAGTTTAATTTTGCTCTGGGCGAAGCATATATCAGTTGGTGGGGTCGAATACCATTAAAGATGTATAATTTGCCTGAATGAAATTCGATTTCTGTATCTGAAAATTGATATTTTACGTAGCCACTGGTAACCCAGTTTAATTCGATTTCGCAATGGCTATGAATACGTTGCATAATGTTAGCGTCACCTGAATAACAAGCTATACCCCATTGCTCAAACTTAAACTCTATATCTACTTTTTCACCGCTCATACGAATTTTAATACCGCTACCTTATAATTGCTTTTCGACTTGTTTTAAATGAGCATCTATCAAACCGTCAATCAGCTCTAAAAACTCCGTAACTGTGCGGGGATCATAAGCTACCCCTAGGCCTATAGTTATACACAGTATAGCTATAGGTTACAAAAACATAGCCTTAATTGAAAATCAACCTATTCAATTTAGTATACAATAACATCCGATTTAAATAGCATTTTTGCACTAGTGGTTAGCCTCTAGAGAGAGTAGAGTAAATTTGTCCAGATACGCCGATATTTGATACTCGGACGTTCTGTTTGTGTATTATTCATAGATAGTGCTGATTAAGCAAGGTCGAATAAAAATTGGCCTTGTTCTAAATCAGCGTTAAATTATGCCAAGAATCGGCGATATTTCAGGCCGATTAATATTTAATAGCAACGGAAAAAATACAATTGGCTGTTTTCATTCCACTCAATGTTTTACGCTATTTAAGATTAAGCGTTATATTATATTCAAGGAGTTTAAGTTGAGCTGTTAGAGTCTTCCACACACATTTGAATTTGAAGGGCGACAGGTTAAGTACGGTGTCAAAGGCGAGGAACCCCCTTAATCTTGGTGCACGGTACTCCTTGGTCTTCGTTTAACCTAAGGCATTTGATTCGAGATTTATCTTGCTAATTTATTGAGATCATGAGGGGAGTTTGAATTTTTTTGCAAAAAAATGCCGCCCCACAAAAATAAGGACGGCATTCCTACACAATTCAGTGAGCACGTACATAGTGAGCATATTTCTCTGCATTATTATGCTTAACGCTGCTTATAAAGTATCGCGTTTCATCCGACCATTTTTCTGCGTGAAAGCGTCTAGACTTGACGCTAATTATACTGGCA
>QIJM01000033.1 GCA_003232445.1 Paraglaciecola arctica | reverse complement strand
GCTTCATGCTTATCCAGTCCCACTAGTTGATTTTGCACATACTTCCTTATAGCCTCTTCATTAGCATTGCCAATCGTTTCCACAAAATAACGCTGCGTCCATAACTTACCTCCCCAAAAATATCGTTTCTTTATCTCCGGATAATGGCGGAAAAATTCTCGTGCCGAGATGCTTTTCAAACCGATAAACGTGGTGCGTATTTCTCTGTAGATCCATAAGCAGAACAGCCAAAAATGGGACAAGTCCCATTTTACGCTATTCAGCTCGGGGGCAAGCCCCCGAGATTTTCGCTATGCGGGTTAAAACGGGGCGGCAATTATTTGTGAAATTGAAAGCTGCGCATCACCAATTGCTAGAACGAGTACTCGCGGCACTGAAGGAATTTGACCCACCACCGATTTAAGGAGTTTAAGATAGAAAAAACGATAACTACAAGATAGTTGCGCCTAAAAAAGCTGATTCTGCGTTTGTTCTGTACTGGAGAGTGGTTTTTGAGTGAATCCCCAGTCATGCCGACAGCAGCTGCCAGTAATCAGGTTTAAAAGAAGGGTTTTGAGACCCTTGGAATGCTGGCGAGCTTCTATCTGCGGATTTGGGGAACTGCCGAAAGCAGATACTGTGGAAGCCATAGAAGCAATGCTGCCAACTAACATCAGCATGGATCAGAACCGGTTAATCAAGCCTATGGTTTATTAACCGCTTACGGTAAAACCCTATCTGGGGATTTGGGAGTAAGCTGTTAATTCTTAGTAAAAATTGTTAATATTGCAAATGTTACACGATAAATGCGATTACTCAAATTGAAATGTTGTGGGCCAAAAAACAGAGATAGGTATATGAAACAATTAAAATCATTGGTGTTAATAGCATTATTGCAAATAGCATCATTCCAACTATCTGCTCAAACCGTTTGTGCAATAGTAAAAATTGAAATCAGACAGGAATTATCTTTTGAGCGACAAGCCTTTGATGCCAAGATGGTTATTAGTAATGGTCTGGATATACTTAGTTTAGAGAATTTAGATATTGATGTGTTGTTTGAGGACGTTGATGGCAATCCTGTACTAGCATCTAGTGACCCAAATAATACCAATGCATTATTTTTTATCAGAATTGATAGCATGACTGGTGTTAATAATATTGATGGTAGTGGCGTGCTTAATCCTGGAGAAGTAGCTGAAATTCACTGGCTGATTATACCAGCACCAGGCACGGGTGGTTTGACCCCTGCTGGTATTCGTTATGGCGTTGGTGCTACGGTTAGTTATACCTATGGCGAAGAAAGCCAAACGGTTAATGTTGTGCCAGATTTTATTACAGTTGCACCTACACCGTTGTTAAAGCTAGATTATTTTTTACCTGCTGATGTTTTTGGAGACAATCCATTGACACCAGAGGTTGAGCCAGTTGAACCATTTGATTTAGGCTTGCGGATTTCCAATACTGGCGCTGGTTTTGCTGATGATTTGAAAATTGAATCTGCACAACCTGAAATCATCGAAAATGATCAAGGCTTATTAATTGATTTTGAATTGTTGGGAACTTCGGTGAATGATGCGCCAGTTTCTAACTCGCTACTAGCTGATATTGGGCGTTTAGACGCAGGAAAATCTGCCATGGTTAGCTGGTTAATGCAGTCATCACTCAATGGAGAATTTATCAGTTTTGAGGCTGATTTTGTTCATAGTGATGAGCTAGGAGGGCAGTTAACCTCTTTGATTGATGCACCTATTGATACGCATATTCTGTTCCACCGAGTCAAGGTTGATTATGCAGGTCGAGATCAAATTAGAGACTTCCTTGCTTATGACGAAGATATATTAAGGGTTTATGAGTCAAATGGAGGCCAGGTACAAGTGATTGATGAGAGTTCCAGCAATGTGGTTACTAATCTGGGCATAGTTGGTGGCAAACAAAAATATCAAGTAAACTTTTCAGCAATTGCAGGTGCTGGTTTTGTACGTTGGAGTGATCCTTATAATGGTGTTAAACAAGAAGTGACCGCTTTTCGTTCAGATGGCAAGTTATTACCATCTGATAATATATGGCAATATCGCATAGAAACCGATCCAGGTGTTTTTGAGTTCTATTTTGGTTTGTTTGATGTAGATAGCACAGGTCAATATGAAATAATTATTAATGGTGATGAAGCTAATGTTGCGCCTGTAATTGTTGTTACTTCTCCGCAAAATGGCGAGGCAGATACACAAATGCAATTCAATATTGAAGTTACTGATAGCAATCCAAGTGATGTTTTAACCTTGGTTGCAATTGGAGCACCGAGCGGTTCAAGCGTTAGTTTTGTATCTGGCAGTACATGGCAATTTTCCTGGCTGCCACAATCTACAGATGTTGGCACAATAAATTTTTCCTTAAGTGCCAGCGACCAAATAGCACAAACAACGACACAAATGCAGCTATTAATTCAGCGTTCGGGTTTTATTGATACCGACAGTGATGGCATGGATGACGACTGGGAACAACTACATTTTGGCAATTTAGATGCTATGGCAGATGATGATGCTGACCAAGATAGCGCAACTAATATTCAAGAATATAATTTTGGCGGCAATCCCATTGTAGAAGACAGGCCTCAGGCTCCACAAATTATCGACCTAATAAACGGTGCAAATACTAGCTCCTCAGTCGATGACTTTATTGTCATCAACTCAGTAACTGCAACGGCTGCAACTATAGTTTATGAATTTGAATTATATGTGGATGAAATATCCAACAATCTAGTGTCAACGGCAACGGTTGTTGAAACTAGCGCTCAGACTACTTGGGCTCATGGCGTTACATTAGTAGAAAATCAAGACTATATATGGCGCGTTAGAGCTTTTGATGGCGTGACTCCAAGCAACTGGAGTTATGATAGCTTTAAATACAGCTCAATAAATAATGCCCCTCTTAATTGTGGATTAGACTTTCCTGTTAATTCGCAAATCATTTCTACAAACAAACCCTATTTGTCTGTTATTTCAGCATCTGATGCTGATTCGAACAACCTGCAATATCTGTTTAAATTATATAGAGACGCAGCTATGCTTGATGAATTAGCAAGTTCAGGCTGGCTAAATGAAAGTATAATTTTTGCCAATAATGGTATAAGCGTGCAATGGCAACCCTACAATTTATTTAATGATGTGAGTAGTTATTATTGGACTGCAAGTGTTAGGGATGAAGCATCAACAGTAAATTGTGGAAGTGGAGTGTTTGGTATTAATTTAACTACCAGTATGCCTTATGGATATTCATTATTTGCACCCATGTTTGAGGAAAATACTGACATAAATTTAGATTTAATCATCAATCATGATGATAATGTAGTCAATGCTGCAAGTTACCGTTATTATTTTGAAATTGATACTGTTCAGACATTTTCTTCAATAGCGTTACAACAATCACCCAGTATTGTAGTTGATGGTAGTAATCAAGCTATCTGGTCATTATCTACATTACAAAATGACACCCTATATTACTGGCGAGCTAAAGCTAATGATGGTTCGCAGGATGGGCAGTGGGTTTATTCGCAATTTAGGACGAAGCAGGTAATTGATGAGCCAATCATACATGCAATCAACCCAGCAAACTCGAGTTGGGTGGCTAACAACACTCCAGCATTAGAATTTTATCTAGATAAACGAATCAATAATTTAAATAATTATACTATAGAAGTTTATGATGATGCCATGGCAACAAATTTAATATTTAGTCAAAACCTAAATAGTTCGATATGGACGACGCCACTATTGACAGATAGACAGTATTACTATTGGCAGGTTAGGGCAAACTTAAATAATGGTTTAAGTAGTAACTTTACCTCTTTGCAAAAATTCTTTGTAATAGATGACCAAAATAATGAAGCTCCTGCATTTGAATTCATCTCATTAAACAATAATGAAGAAAATTTATCTGCTATTTATCCTATTACATGGACAGATGATGATGCGGACTCTAATGCTAGTATAGAGCTATATTATGATGACAATAATACAGGTGCTGATGGAGTTTTAATTGCAACTGGAATTTCTGAAGATAGTTTGCTCGATAGTTATAACTGGGATATTTCTGCTCTTGCTAATGGCAGTTATTATTTATATGCACTTATTACAGATGAGCAGTCAAGTCTGACAATTTACTCTAACAATAGTTTATTAGTCCAGCACCATGAAATTAGTGTCATCGCGGATGGTGCGACTACCAGTGAAAACGGGGGTGCTGTTATCGTTAATATTGCTCTAAACAAACCCCCAATTGATTATGTAATGATTGCATTTGATGTTTCCAATAATAGTGAAGCAAGTGTAGATGTTCAGCGTTTAATTTTTACTCCAAGTAATTGGCAGGATGTGCAACAGTTTACTATTTCAGGAGTTGATGATGCTTTGGTTGATGGGAATCAAGTGTATCAATTGGACTTTAATCATATACAGTCTAATGATCCAAGCTATGCCAATTTAAACCTTGCACCAATTGTGCTCACTAATCTTGATAATAAAACTGTAAACCCAATGGTTGATTTAATCATGACAAAGAACATTTTGTCATCTGGTCCATATTCGGTGGGAGATAATGTGATTTATGAGTTGCTTGTTTCAAATCAAGGTAGTGATACTGCCACTGACATTTTAGTTAATGACAGCATGACTAATTTAAGTTTAGTATCAGCATCTGGAGGCGATTGTCTCCCTTCTGATACTTTCCCCTGTACTATAGCATCCATTCCTAGCGGAATAAGTAAAACCATCACACTAGTAGCCTCGATAGATTCAACTGGCGTTTTTGATAATAGTGCCAGTGTTAGTGCTAGTATCGCTGAGATTGATACTGATACCACTAATAATACAGATGATACAGGTAATTCTGGTGCTACCGTTGGTCCAAATCTTAGTGTGGCTATTAATAATTGTCAAAGCGAATTAAGCCTTAATCAAAATATTGTTTATGAACTAAAAGCAACAAACATAGGCGATATTGATATAAACAGTGCTACTTTGCTAAGCAATCTATCAGAATACTTAGATACGATAACCTGGACATGTCAGGCATTTAATGGGGCGAATTGCCCGCAAAATAATGGTAATGGTAATCTCAATCACGTTATAGATATACCTATAGGCTCATCTCTAACATATTTGATTTCAGCCAATGTAACAGGGGCTTACAATGACATAGTGCAAACAGATGCTAGTATTCAAATGCCAAGTGGCATAACAGATATTGATGTGAGTGATAATACTGCTACCGATAGTGATATTATTACAGGATTAATATTTGCAAGTGGATTTGAAGACGTTAACAATACTACTTGTAATTAAATACGATGAACATCAATAAAGCACAAGTTGGGTCAAGTATAACAATTGCAGGTATTATGTTATTGCTAATTTCAATGAACATAAATAGCAAAACTAATGAAATTTTGCAATGTCAACATGACTATACTGTTGTGTTGCCAAGCACCTTGCCAAACCAGAAAAATTTGAATTGGCATCGTAGTCAAGAACGATATCTTTCTCCCTACCGGCTTAACCAGCAGATTAATAATAGCTTAAATCAATATACTGTTATTGATGTTAGGCCAAAACAATTGTTCAATAATTATCATATTAGAGGAGCATTTAATTTACCAAAGCTGCAGCTAATAACCAAATCGTTGTTTAAGAGAAAAAATATTGTTTTAGTAGGTCATGGCAATGATTATAGGTATTTAGAAAACTTCCATCAGCAATTAATCTCTAAAGGTTTTAAACAAGTGCAAATATTAGATGGTGGCATGAACTTTTGGAAGTCTAAAATTACATCAAAAAAATTATCTACTAATGAATATAGCTTAAATAACATAGATAAGTTATTAAGTGGTGATAGAACAAACTGGAAAATAGTTGATACAACTAAAAACCTCAACATTACTAAACATCTGTCTAATATTATATCTATAGATGATAAGGAAGTGCTTTATAACCCCGACTCATTGGTCAAATCTTTAACCAACAATAACAAATTAATACCGAATATACTTCTTGTGCTTAATGCAACTCACAATAAACAACAAGTTTTCAATCTATGGCAGTCGAAGTTTAATATGAATATATATCTCATAAGTGCAGATAAAATGTCCATAGCTGTTAGTGAACCCTATCAACAACAAAAATTTATCAGTTCCAGAAAAAGAATAGATGGCAAAAAAATAACATGTCCATTATAAAAAATAAAAAAGTAATTTATACAATAGCAGCTTTGTTAGTGATTATTGTGATTACCTTTATTTTTTTTGAGCCATTTTTCAAAAAAAAATCAATATGGGATACCTCAAGAAATATTAGATACTCATATGCACTGGAAAACAAAACCTCAAAAGCTTTGCAAAACGTTGTGTTTAAAACTTACTCTCCTATGACCATTAGTAGTACTCAAAAATTGAATAAACTAACCAGTACACAAAAATATACAACAACACAAGATAAGTTCCACAATCAAATAATGGAATTTAATATAGATTTCATTGCACCTTATGGAAAAAAGACAATCATCATTACGGCAGAACTATTGCTGTCAAAAATCGCAGCAGGGTCAGGCTCTGAGGATGATTTATTTATATCAGAGCAACCGCTGATGGAAACTAACAATAAAAAAATTATAGAACTAGCAAACAACCTAAAAAATCAATCGGAAGAATTGCAAAAAACAATATTTAACTGGTTGGTTGACAATATAGAGTACAGTGGCTATGGCATGCGTGACAGAGGTGCTTTGTTTGCACTTGAAAATTTGCACGGGGACTGCACAGAGTATGCATATTTGAATGTTGCTTTGAATAGAGCTTTAGGCTTTAAAAGTCGAGCGGTTAATGGCTATGTTGTTGACCATGATGCAAAATTAAGCCCAACTGAATTTCACACATGGTCAGAGGTGTGGCTAAATGGTGGCTGGCAAGTCATTGATGCTCAAAAAAAATCTTTTTTAGAAAATCAAGAAAATTATATAGCAATGAATGTCGTTATTGATACTCAAAAACATACACAAGCTTTTAAAAGATTCTGGGTATCAAGCCCTGATCTGATCGTAACAATGAATTAAAATTAATGCTAAATTAATGAATAAATTGGAAACAACAATGAATAAAGCAATACACAACACAGTTATTAAAACAACAATCATTTGTTTTCTTCTCTTTATTGCGGTAATGCCCGTAAATGCTATAACAATAAACCTAGATACAACAATAACCTCATCCGATTTCAGCAATGACAATCAGGACATCACAATTGATGGTGCAATATTAACCATCGATGGTACACATACATTCTTGGATATTCAGTTGATTAATGGAGCAACATTAACCCATACACAAAACACAAGTGGGCTAGATTTAACCATGAATAGTCTTAGCATCGATGCTACCTCAAAAATAGACCTAACTGGCAAAGGCAGAAATCCTGTAACAGGAGAAGTCACGGGTTTAAGCTCTGCCAGTCATGGTGGCCAAGGGATTTTATGCCTAGTAAGTGATATAACCAATGCAGTTTACGGTGATTTACGCCAGCCCAATGCATTGGGAACTAGTACCAGTCGCCAGTTAGGCGGTGGCTCAGCAACCTTGAATGTAACAGGAACATTAGACCTAAATGGGCAAATCATAGCCAATGGCAGTACAGAAGGAGATTCCTATTGGGGCGGTGCTAGTGGCGGTTCTATCTGGCTAACAGCAAACACATTATCAGGCGTAGGAAGCATAGAGGCAAATGGTTCCAATGTATTAGAGGCACCAGGTGGTGGTGGTCGGGTTGCGGTTTATTACGATAACTTAAGTGGGTTTGATTTAAATACACAAGTTAGAGCGTTTAGCGGGAAACGTAATGTAGGCATTCAAGCTGGAGCAGGCACCGTTTATTTAAAAGATAATGCGCAAACTTTAGGTGAAATACGCATAGTTAATCAAGAAAGTACCCGTGCAGATAATGGCTCAACACCATTGTTTCAACCCGCAAGCGGTATTATCGTTGAGGCGATAACGGTTATTAATGCCATAGTTGAGATACAAAGTAGCGACATAACCAATCTTAGTTCATTAACCGCTATCAACTCAGATATCTTGCAACCTCATGATTTAATCATTGATTCATTAATCTTAACTGCAAATAGTTCATGGTCGCAAGTTGGGCAATTAACCGTCAATACCACCTATCAAGTCAACAACTCCAGTATTGATCATCGGGCTGCATTTAATATACCTGAAACAACGCCCTATGTTATCTCAAATGGCATGCGTGTAACTCTAAATACACCACATGATAACTGGGTAAATATAGAAGTCCAAAACAATTCAAAATTAGAGATTAATACCGCACAAGCAAATTTAGATATTTTAACCATCAACGGCGGATTAGTAGACTTTGGTGTTTCCCACAGCTTTACAACCGTTACTGTTGAAAACAATGGAATACTCACGCACAGTGCTGGCTTTGCAGGATTTACCTTAGATGTGACTAATCTAACTATTGATGCAACATCAAAAATAGACATCACTGGCAAAGGCAGAAACCATGTAACAGGAGAAGTCACGGGTGTAAGTGCGGCAAGCCATGGTGGCCAAGGTATCTTGCGCGCTGCAAATGATATAACCAATGCAGTTTACGGTGATTTACGCCAACCTATTGACTTAGGAACAAGTGGGCGGTTCAATTTAGGCGGTGGTTCAATAACCTTGAATGTAACAGGAACATTAGACCTAAATGGGCAAATCATAGCCAATGGCAGTACAGAAGGAAGCACCTCTTGGTACGGTGCTAGTGGCGGCTCGATTTGGCTAACAGCAAACACACTATCAGGGGCAGGAAGCATAGAGGCAAATGGCTCCAATGTCTTCGAGATACCAGGTGGTGGCGGTCGGGTGGCTGTTTATTACGATAACTTAAGTGGGTTTGATTTACATACACAAGTCCGAGCCTTTGGCGGTAAAAGCAATACAAATATAACTCAAATCCAAGGCGGAGCAGGAACCGTTTATTTAAAAGACAATGCCCAAACCTTAGGTGAAATACGTATAGTCAATCAAGAAAGCACGCATATTAATAATGGCATATTAATAATGGCTTTACGCCATTGTTCCAACCGGCAAGTGGTGTTATCAATGAACCAATAACCATTATTAACGCTAGAGTTGATATCCAAAGTGACATAGCAAGCCTAAGCTCATTAACGGCTACAAATTCAGAAATACTGCAATCACATGACTTGGTAATTGACTCATTAATACTCAATGCAAATAGTGTGTGGTCACAAGCTGGGCAA
>QIJM01000527.1 GCA_003232445.1 Paraglaciecola arctica | reverse complement strand
GCGATTAACATAAAGCTTTTATCTAACACCAATGCAATATCTGCATCAATGCGTTTACCATGATTAAACAGCACACTTTTAATCGACTCAGTATCCTCGCCTTGACCTACTGCACTGCGCAATGCCCAATCTTTAGCGATGGTTCCTACACTCGAATCAAGGTGTTGTTTGGCGATCACGATTTCATTCATAAACACGTTTTTACCCACGTTTAAACGGGTAACGAATTCACGCTCAGCTTGGTTATATGCTGCCTGATAGATACTGACTAAAGTCAAAGCAAATACCAAAGTAAACAAGCTCACCACCAGCAAAAAAATCTTTCTTTGTAGAGGTGTCCAAATCAGGGCATGTTTATTTTTTTGTAGATGTGATTTCACAAATTATTCCTGAGCCACGAAAGAAACGCCAATTGCCAATATCAGAAAGCCAAACGCAACCAAATGAAGGCTGGCAAATAAACCAAATCAGAGGCTAGCACGTTTAGCTGATTTTTCGTATATAGATAGTTCAGGCTTGATTATAAGTCTCTGGCAAAATGTATTTGCTCACTTTTTTATCACTTTAATGTGCATACAAAAAAAAGGGTTTCCGTTTTCGGCTTACTGAAAAAAACGTACTCGCGAACATTTTATGACGGTAAGTTTTCACAAGAATACTGCAAGCGTAGGCATGTCAGTGCAAGCATGGCGTATTCGTCAGCAAGACAATGATCGACTGCCTGTTAAAGACTTTAAACAGGTGTTTACAGTTAATCTAAAGTAATAATTTGTAGCCATTTTCATATGTTTGGTTAGCTCTGTAATGGAATAATACGTAGCTCAACACGCCTATTTTCTTTACGACCTTGGGCGCTATCATTGCTTGCTAGTGGTTGACTTTCTCCCATTCCAAGCGTCTGCAAACGATTGGCGTCAACACTAGTGCCTTGTAAGTAATTTGCGACACTATTGGCTCGTTGCATTGACAACTGCTGATTATAGTTTGCATCCCCTACAGAGTCAGTGTGACCTATAATGCTGAGTTTAGTTTTATCGTAACGATTCAGTACTTTTGCTACATTTTCAAGTACCGGATAAAAACCCGTTACAATAGTAGCGCTGTCGGTAGGAAAAGTAATATTACCAGGGATCGATAAACGAATACTGTCTCCTTCCCGATACACTTCTACTCCACTATCAGCTAGTTCTTCACGAAACTCTTCTTCTTGTTTGTCCATGTAGTTGCCAATTGCGCCACCAGCCAATGCACCTAAAGCAGCACCCCAAACATAGCGACTTTTGTCATTATCACCCGTACCTTTACCGACTAGCGCACCAACTACAGCACCTATTCCGGCACCTTTTTGGGTACTACTGGCATTAGATGCACATCCAGAGATAATGCCGGTAGATAACGCCACTGCAATCATTGTATTTTTCATGTTTACTCCTCAATAACAATCATTAACCTCACACGCATATCTGTAAAATGCACAAAGCATTCCAATTAAACAAATAATCGAAGTAAACAGGATTAACTAGGCTGGGTTTAGCTTAGTATTTATACTTTTTCGTGTTCATATTGTTCTGGATCAGAAAAATTGGAAAGTCCCTTAGTAAATCCCAGTAACGTCACAAAACTAACGCTAATGCCCCTAATAGGCCAGAATGTTCTCCCAAACCTGGCTTTGATATTATCTGCTTAAGACTATAATTTTTTGGAAAAACAATATAACTATTCAGTGACTTCTCAGCATAGTAGATAGAACGATCTAAAAGCCCAATTTTAGCCATCACACCACCACCTAACACTATGCTTTGGGGACTAAAACTCAACATAATATTATGGCATAGCTGCCCGAGCACCTTGGCTTGAATATCCCACGCGGCATGACCATCGGGTAGGGTTTGTGCTGGTTGCTGCCAAATTTTCGACATCGCCTTACCTGACGCCAGGCCTTCAAAACATTGGCCATGAAACGGACAAACACCTTGCATGTCATCTAAACCTGAAACCAACATGTGACCAATTTCGGGATGGATAAGCCCATGCAGCGGTTTACCATTGATAACGACACCCACACCAAGCCCCGTACCTACAGTAATATAAACGTTTACTTCAGCCCCTTTACTAGCGCCCCATAAATACTCAGCTAATGCAGCAGCATTGACATCAGTATCTATCTCAACTTGGCAATTTAATGCTTCGGCTAGAATGGGCGCGATCTTAGTATTGGACCAGTGAGGTTTGGGTGTTGATGTAATAGAGCCAAAACTGGAAGAATATTTATTTAAATCAAGAGGTCCAAAACAGGCTAGCCCTAATTTTTCAAAATCGCAGCTCATTTTTTTTTGATTATCGAAAAAAGCGACGACAGCGCCAAGCGTTTCGTCAGGAGTAGAAGTGGCTACACGATGTTCCGCACATATCTCTTTTTGCGCATCGACTATTGCACAATTAAATTTTGTGCCACCACCTTCTATCACTGCAAAATATTTTGTCATCTCGTTAACCCACTTATGACTTTTTTTACTAACACAGCTTAAAGATATTCAGTTTTTTCTATTTCTGCCAAGCGTGCTTCGGTGGGATTAAATATATAGTTGTAAAGCAAACCAACAAACAATGCCGCAGCAAACCCTGTCGCTACCATAAAGCCATACTTTGCTTCGCCATCATAGGCATCACTGACAATTCCCATGATCAGAGGCCCTGCTGCTGCCCCTGCTGCAGTAAAAAACAAAATAATCCCTGCCACGCTTCCATGCTCCGCTTTAGGAAAGCAGCTTATCCCTTTGGAGTTGAAGGTAGGATAAATGACTGACATGAAGATACCCGTTAAAGGAAATAGGTAGAGTGCCGTTTCTTTTCCACCCACCAACCCACCAACGAAACAAAGTAAGATAGCCCCACTAAACAGCATCAACACTAGCGCCCAATTGAAATGTTGCATCATCCAAATACCAACAAATCTACCCGCCGCTCGTAAAGAAAAAAATACCGCCACTGCGTACATTGCTAGCATTTGTTGACCATCAGTTGTGTAACAGGCAAAGGTATCCTCGATGCTAGTTGCATCACACACTAAATAACTTGGCATCCAAACATAAATAGCGCTTTCAGCGGCAACATATAAAAACGCACCGATTGAAAATCCCATGGAATAAGGGTTTTTCAATAACTTTAAACTGCTGATGAAGTTACTGTTTTTAGCGGTATCGTCGCTAGCCTTAAATTCTGGGTAATCAACCTTATAGGCCATCACTATGAGTAAGGTACATAACCCCCCTGCTATAACGTAAAGCCACTTCCAATCCACTCCTTCTCTAACGAGCCAAGCAACTAACAAAGGGCCAATAATCGCTCCCACACCAAAAAATGCCTCTGCACCATTCATTGTGCCAGTATGTTGTTTTGTTGAAGTAGAGATATCACCGATCAATGCCAACGCTGCAGTTTTAAAGATACCAACCGCAATGCCAGACAGCGTAATTAAGCCAAGAATAAAGGCAAAACTAGTGCCCACTAAGAATAAATAACAGGAGATGGCGAACAAAGACAAACCTAAAATAATCGTTTTTTTACGGCCAAATTTATCGGCCAAAAATCCTAAGAACAAACCTGAAAATGCGATACCCACCATAAACAGAGTATGCATTAAACTTGCTTCGGTATTACTTACATCAAACTCGCGTTTGACCTCCTTTATTATTTCCCCCACCGAGTCTGATGTCATAGCGAACATCATGAACATTAGATAGGTTAGCCATCTAACCAAGGACAGGTTTTTCTCATTCGTTTGAGTCTTTGTCATAACACCTTCGCCCTCAGTAACCATGCCTTCTGATAACAACTTTTATTGCCCACTTAACAAGTAAGTGGGCACTCATTTTTACTTAATCAAACATATATTTAACCGATAAAGAAGATGTGCGACCATTTAGTGGTCTGGCTCGGATAATATCTCCAGCACTGGCACTGCTCTCTTCAGATTCAGTAATGACAAATTCATCAGTTAAATTGTTAACGTTCAATGAAACCGAAAACGCTTCAGAAACATACCAAGTCGCAAACAAATTAACCAAGTTATAACCATCTTGTTTAAGCTCGTTTGTATCACCAACGAAAAACTCAGTTGAACCTTGTAGTGATACGCCTAACAAGTAGTTATCAGCTTGATACTGTGGTGAAATGGTATAGATAAAATCAGCTTGGCGTCGTGGTGTTTTACCCACTAAACCAGGATTAAACTTATCATCACTAATCTCTGCATCAGTCCACGTTGCGTTACCAGATAAAGTAAAGCCTGAGCCGAACTCATAATTACCTTCGAGTTCTACACCCATTGCTTCATATTCACGAATAAAGGTCAATCCGCTGGTTAACTCCGCTTGGGTATCTTCAGTAACAGTGTCAAATAACGTAGCATTAAATCGTAAATCACTGGTGGCATATTTAAAACCAATTTCAAGCTGCTTAGTTTCATCAAAACCTGATGTAGTACTCGTTAATGAGCCGTCAGAATTGAGTGTTCCACCTATCTGCAATAGTCTATCAGCGATAGCTCGACCGCCTTTACTGTATCGTGCAAAGATTGTTTTTGATTTATCCATGATGTACGAGCCACCAACAGAATAAGACGTTAAACTCGCTTCATAATTAACTATTTGGCTAGCCGCACCAGCACGATTTAGGTTAATCACACCCCCACCAAAACCAAATCCATTGGCTGCTGAAGCATCTTCAGAATTACCCGATATTACCCCATCACCATTTAAATCAAAGTCGGTATTACCGCCACAACAAGCATTAATTAGTTCACCATTTGCCTGCACAGTATCTCGCCTGATACTGGCATCAAATAACCAATTGTCACCAACTTCATAACCAATATTAAAATAAGGGGCGGTAGTGGTATAGCGAAGATCCCATTCCCAAGAAAGAAACGCGGGCGCCCATAAACCATTGTTGACCAACACTTTGCCATCCGCATCTTCAATATGTAAATACTGAGAATTATCGCCGTCTACTGTCTGAATAAAAGTATTCCAACTATTCCAACTGGTTGCGATATCTTGCATTGAATAGTAATAACCACCAGTAATCGATAAACCGCTGTCCCATTCCTTACGCAAGTTCATATCATTGATAAGATTGCCTAAATCGTTGATAGAGGTATCAAAAAGTAAGTTTAAAAATGCTAAGCCATCATATGCCGCACCTGCATTAGTGCCGTTTGCCAAAGTAACACTGGTAGACGCACAATTGAATGTATTACCTTCGCCATCACGGGCGTTGTCGCATATAGTACTGGCCATACTGCTAGCTGACTGTGGGCCGTAGTCTCCAAAAGTATCAGTAAAAGGTGCGATAAAACCACCGCTGATTTCAGAGGTTCTGAATTTATTTAAAAATACTAAATCTTCAGCCACTTCTAAATTCGCCTCAAAACCAAAAGACGTCACATTGGACTCGATTCCGTCAGTTAAATCTCGGTTCAGTGGATTACCAAATGAGTCGAAGCTCGACACATTGGTGGTGTTGGCTGAGTGTAATGCTTGACTACTCGCGTCAAAATTTTCGACCGGCCCAAAGTCACCGTTACTATTAACACGAACAGGTGCTGGCAGGTAAGTTGTCACTTTGTCATCGAGTTGTTTGAAATGGAAACGTAGGTAACCATTGTCTAATACCTGAGTGATGTTAAATTTAATTTGACCACCTTGGTCACCATTAAAGCCGGTCTCACGTGTACCTTCGCCACCACGGGCAAAACCACCAATATGAAAATAAAGGTCGCTGTTAATCTCTCCGCCATAAGCAAAATCAAGTCGAAACTCGTCGTAATCCAAACCAAAGGAAGTACCAATCGCACCACCACCAGTTTCACCTGTGTTACTAATAAGGTTAATTACGCCACCGGGTGAGTTACTAGCAAAAGTAGATGCTGAACCACCTCGCACAGCCTCTACTAAGCCTACAGACCAATCGTAACGTAAGAAATTATCCGCGTTGCCAAAGTTAATATCTCCATATTCTAAAACGGGCAAACCGTCTTCATGGAGCTGTAAAAATTTAGACCCACCCGTCGCTAAAGGAATACCACGAATAGTAATGTTGGCATTCCCTCCGCCACCAGATGACTCAGCACGGATACCAGGCAAAGCTCTAAATATTTCTGCGGTAGAACGAGGTGCCAACTTAAATATAGCTTCTTCATCAAAAGAGCTGACCGATACACTCGACTCTTGTAGCGTAGCCCCTGTAGGACTTGCGGTCACAACAATTTGCTCCCATATCTGAGGCTCCTGTTCTACCTCAACCTCTTGGGCAAAAGCAGAAGAATGCAGCGCAACAGCTAGCGCTGCGGTAATTGCAGATTGCTTAAATAACGTTTTCATATGTTCTCTCCAGTTCAGTCGTGTCAATTTAGTCGGAACACTCAATTTATAAAAGCTTCAGCCTACTGCCCAGAGTGTTTTCCGCCATGCATCTTTACTTGCTTTAAACGTAGATAAAGTGATTTAAGAGAGCTCATTAAAACCAACTTAAACGATTAAGATTGACGTTATCAAAAAACAACCAATTTGTAAACACTTTGTTATTGATGTTGTATATACGCCGCATTAAACGTATATTGCTTAAAAATAAATAAACTTAAACGTTTAATTTGGTGGCTTGGGTGAATATAAATTTAGAAGCTAAACGTAGCTTAGAAAGAGTACTAGCAAACACTGATCTTT
Organism: Paraglaciecola arctica; assembly: GCA_003232445.1. Taxonomy (GTDB): domain Bacteria; phylum Pseudomonadota; class Gammaproteobacteria; order Enterobacterales; family Alteromonadaceae; genus Paraglaciecola; species Paraglaciecola arctica_A. The sequence goes on along the minus strand of QIJM01000527.1, from coordinate 4,727 downwards.
CTGAATTAAGCAAAAAAGACCAACAACTATTCAATCAGCGCCTAGAAGAAAATTTTGTCGTATTGTTTTCGCTACTTCATCAAGTTTATGGTCATCGTTACGACTTCTATTATTTCTTACAGCAACTCGTGCATATTATGAAAAATGCGCTAAAGGTAAGAACCAGTAAGTTAAAAGTACAAGACAAACAACGCTTAAAAGAGCTTGACTGGTTCAAAAAAGAAGACATGCTGGGTATTGCTTGTTATGTAGACTTATTTGCTGGTGATCTAAAAAATCTTGAAAATAAGATCCCCTACTTAACATCCCTTGGCATTACTTATTTACATCTCATGCCCCTATATAAATCACCTAAAGGCGGCAATGATGGTGGATATGCGGTTTCTGATTATCGTCAAACAGATGAAAAATTAGGCAGTATAAAAGATCTTAAAAGGCTCTCTGATGCTTTGTCTGCAGCAGGCATCAGCTTGGTGTTAGATTTTGTTTTTAACCATACATCTGATGAGCATCAATGGGCAAAAGAGGCGCAAAAAGGCAATACTGATTATCAAGAATTCTATTGGATGTTTGATGATAAAAATGTTCCTGACATGTATGAACAAAACCTGAGAGAAATATTTCCACAACTTCGACGAGGTAATTTCACTTGGTGCCAAGAGGCCAATAAATGGGTGTGGACTACCTTCAACAACTTCCAATGGGATCTCAATTACTCGAATCCAGCGGTTTTTAATGCGATTGCTGATGAAATGTTATTTTTAGCTAATTTAGGTTGTGATGCATTGAGGCTAGATGCGCTTGCTTTTATTTGGAAAGAAATGGGCACTAGCTGCGAAAATCAGCCTAAAGCACACCTATTGATCCAAGCATTTAATCGCTGTTTAAAAATCGTAGCACCAGGAGTGTTGTTTAAATCAGAGGCCATTGTTCATCCTGATGAAGTCATTAAATATATCGATAAGGACGAATGTCAGCTTTCTTATAATCCTCTTTTGATGGCATTGATATGGAATAGCCTAGCGACAAGAAAAACAAAATTATTAACTCAATCCATGCGCGCAAGTTTCGAAATTTCTGATAACTGTGCTTGGGTCAATTATGCTCGCTGCCACGATGATATAGGTTGGACATTCGACGATATGCTAGCAGCTGATCTTGGTATTAATGGCAACGAGCACAGACAATTTTTGAATCAATTTTATACTGGCAGATTCGAAGGTACTTTTGCTTCAGGCGTCGCATTTGGTGAAAATCCAGCAACGGGTGATTGCCGAGTGTGTGGATCGCTGGCGTCACTGGCAGGTTTAGAAAAAGCCATTGAGCAGGGCAATACAGAATTGATAAATCACGCAGTCGGGCGCGTTTTGATGATCCATTCTATTATTTTAAGTATTGGTGGTATCCCGCTGCTGTATTCAGGTGACGAATTGGGTTTGCTAAATGATTATAAATATCAGAAAGACCCAAGCAAAGCTCATGATGACAGATGGGTACACCGATTAACCATCAAAGACAGTGATATAAACACAGCTAAACAGGCAAATACACCCTATCAAAAGATTGCAAAGGGTCTCGAACAGTTAATCCATATTCGTCAGAAAAACAAAATATTTGGAAATGCGGATACCCATTTTATCGACGTTAGCAGTGAACATGTATTCGCCTATACGAGGCACAATAAACAAGGGCAGACCTTATTGGCCTTGGCTAACTTCAGTGAAAATGTTCAGTGCGTAGATGGAAAAGTGTTAACTCAACTTAATGCTAATAGCGTTGTAGACTTAATCAGTGGAGACAACTTTGACGGCGTACTCTCAGACATTCAGCTATTGTCCTATCAAGTCATGTGGCTAGTTGTGAGTAAATAAACTAAGTGGAATAGTCAGCTGTATTTTCATAAGTTCTTCTTTTGAAATCATGGCACCTCCTAAAAAGGTACCAGTGTGTAACAACTGGATCAGATTTCAATTGGTGAAGTGGATCAGTTTTGCATTGTTGGTAACATTTACGGCGATTCGACACCCATCGCAAGAGGGCAAGACAATCGGCTTTGCCAATGCCAGCTTTGGTGGCTCCGCCACTGCTTTCCCACCTTTAAAGTTTCAACATAAAGTTCAACAAACACAAAAAAGGCCGGGTAACTGGCCTCGATACTTAAAACTGACTAACTAAGCAATGATATCAAGTAACTCAACATCAAATACTAATGTGCTATGAGGACCAATAGCCCCGCCTGCACCCTGTTCGCCATAGGCCAATTCGGCTGGAACATGTAGTTTCAACTTAGTACCAACTTGCATAAACTGAAGGGCTTCAGTCCAACCTTTAATCACGCCATTTACTACGGTCGTAAGAACTATCAAATACGCTACCATCTAACAATGTACCGTGATAGTGAGTACGTACAGTTGAAGTTAACGTTGGTATTTCACCGTCACCTTGAGTAATGACTTCGTATTGAAGACCACTTTCGGTCACTGTGATTTCTTCACGTTTAGCATTTTCAGCTAAATATTCTTCACCTTGGGTAATCACTTCGGCAAATTCGACTGATTTAGCCGCTTGCATGCGCTCGTGAATTTCATTAAACGCAACACGCAAAGTATCGTTATCAACTTGAGCGGGTCGATTATTATATGCATCGGCAAGACCTGCTTGTACTGTTTCAACGTCCAAACCTTCAAAAGGATTAGAGCGTAACTGCTCGCCCATTTGTAGACCAATACCGTAACTTGCTTGTGTTTCTATGCTGGAAAATTTATCTGACATTTTGGCTCCTAACTTGCCCGCCTTTTTTATATTTAAAAAAGGATCGTTGACACTATTGTTGTAAAAGCGCGCAAGTATATAGATAAACTTCAGCAAAAAACACATTTTGGCATGATTAATAGCCCTATGTACTTAGACAAGTACTTTACATCTACGTATCTTACATTGAGTTATTTAATCAATTTTGGAGGCGTATATGTCACAAGTTTTGGATTCCCAGTTAATAGGAACGGTACGTAATTTGGGAGCCGTGTTAGGTGACACCATACGTGATCAGTTGGGCGAGCAATGGTTAGAGAGAATTGAAGCGGTCAGAAAAGATGGGCGAAAAGCTCATCAAGGTGATGAAGACTGCGCCAAACGTGTAAAGCAACTTTTTACTGAATTGAAGAATGACGAACTACTCACTGTAGGCCGAGCTTTCTCCCAATTTCTAAATTTGGCCAATATTGCCGAGCAAGAATTTAATAGCAATAACGATCAAGACGACCCTATCGACACTTTGTTTAGCCATTTGGATGAAGCGGGTATAAAAGCCGACACTTTTGAAAAGGCGCTAGAACATTTAAATATTGAATTGGTCTTAACCGCCCATCCTACTGAGGTTACCCGCAGAACGTTAATCCACAAACACAGCGAACTAGCTAAGTGTTTGAGTAAAGTACATGCCTCGGATATTAATAAACCAGAACGAGACAAAATTGAAACCCGTATTGCTGAACTCATCAGTCAAGCGTGGCACACCGAAGAAATTCGTACTATTCGCCCTACCCCTGTTGACGAAGCACGCTGGGGCTTTTCGGTAATTGAAAATTCACTATGGGAAGCCGTACCCGAGTTTATTCGTGAATTAGATAAACGTTTTGTCGACAAATTTGGTTTGGCCATCCCTTTAGATGTATCACCAGTGAAATTTGGTTCATGGATGGGCGGCGATAGAGATGGCAATCCCTTCGTTACGTCAAAAGTGACAGAGCAGGTGTTGCTTTTAGCCCGCAAACGCGCTGCGAAACTGTTTGCAAAAGACATTGATATTTTGCAGACCGAATTATCCATGAGCGATTGCGACGATGCTCTTAGAGAACAAGTAGGCGATGTACTAGAGCCTTATCGTGCGGTTCTAAGGCCTCTTTTAGATAAGTTAGTCAAAACCCAAGAAGGCATAGTCGAAAAGCTCAAAGGTGTACCGGTTGATATGACCCATTGGGTTGATGACAAAGAGCAGCTACTAGCCCCTTTAATGGCCTGTTATCACTCGTTACAAGCCTGTGGTATGTCTGTTATCGCCCGAGGACATCTGCAAGACACTATCCGCAGGATCCACTGTTTTGGCGTACATTTACTTAAATTAGACGTGCGTCAAGACTCAGAAAGACACGCAGATGTATTTTCAGAGTTGACCCGTTATTTAGGTTTAGGTGATTACGGCCAGTGGAGTGAAGAAGACAAACAAGCGTTTTTACTGAAAGAGTTAGGCTCAAAGCGCCCATTGTTTCCGCCAGCATGGCAACCCAATCAAGATGTACAGGAAGTAATAAACACCATTAAAGTGATTGCACAAAACGGCAAAGACGGTTTTGGTATTTATATCATCTCCATGGCTAGCCTGCCTTCAGACGTGCTAAGTGTGAATTTATTGCTTAAAGAACTGGGCGTGACTTGGCCGATGCCAGTGGCACCTTTGTTTGAAACATTAGACGACTTAAACGTTGCAGCTGATGTCACCCAAAAACTATTTTCTATTGATTGGTATCGCGATTATATCCAAGGTCACCAGTACGTAATGATTGGGTATTCAGACTCAGCTAAAGATGCAGGCGCCATGGCCGCTGGCTGGGCGCAGTATGAATCACAAGAAGCCTTGGTCGCCCTAGCCGAAGAAAACGATATCGAACTGACCTTGTTCCACGGACGAGGCGGCACTATTGGCCGTGGCGGTTTACCGGCTCACGCAG
>QIJM01000509.1 GCA_003232445.1 Paraglaciecola arctica | reverse complement strand
CGTTGCCTGAACTCAAAATAGGTCAACTATTCTTTCATTCAAGCGCCTTGATTAGGTGCCTTTAAATCTCGCTGAGTGGCTAATTGTTAGGGTGGATTGGTATTATACCAATCCATAAAACGTTAGCTTAATCTAACCTGAAAACTCGCATTTATTAGTTTAACTGCAATGGACTGTAAGGTAGGTAACGTAGAGAAAAAACGAGTCTTTTTTGGCAATGTTTCAACCTATCTAAATCCTTGTTTTCGCTATTCTTTCTAGCTTCAAACGGAGCGTTATTGTTTGATATTTGTATAAAATTTTCAGATATAACACCTATCTCACAATCCATTCTTTTTATCAATTGGTTGGCGACTGTGTGTTTTTTTAAGCCATCACCTTTTTGTAGCCACAGATTGAAACCCATTGAATTCAACAATGTCGTGTCAAAAAAAGCAGATTTATATGTGGTGTTTTTGGATAGGAAATAGCTGATAGCCATTTTTTCTTCAACTGAAGAAGTCAAATCCTTTAAGGCCCCTAAGATGATTTCACGATCTTGTTTTGAGTCTTGTTTCAAATATTTATGGGTGAGTTCCATTGGAAGATACCAACCGGCAAATGAGTCCTTTTTGACAAGCGATTGAATTTCTAAGAGGCTAAGTCGTCTTCTATTTTCCGATAAAGCAGATTTGAAATATTGTGCCGATGCAGCTTTATTATTTTCCATGACTTGGTAATAATCATCTGGCAGGTATAAGCCAAGCCATATTCGGAATTTTTTAGTCTGGGCAATATGCAGTACTTCTTTTAAAAAGCTTCCCTTGGCAGTAAAATTGATTGAGCCGTACTGAGTCCATTGAACCACTATCTCTCGATAACCTTCTTCATAAACCTTCTCTAATAAATCGCTCCACTGTTCCTTTGTGATTAACGAGTCGCGACTCAGAGGTTGGTAAAAAATAGCGTTAGAGAACGCGTTTTGACAATACAAACCGATTAACCAAAAAAAAAGCCATTTGCTAAATTGGCTTTTTGATGAAAATGGCCTCTTTTGTTCTTTTGATATTTTCATCTTAATACTGGTAAGTACCGATTAAAAAGACACTGCTGTTATCGTTAGTGAGGTCGCCGGAAACCGTTAATCGCCATTCAAGTGCCAAGTTATATGAGTGCACTCGATCATAAACTAATTCAGGTGTGGTGAATAAACTCCATTTTGCACCCAACCCTAACGAGCTTTGCGTATAGGTCGTTTGCCCGTCAGGAGTGTCTTGCTGAAGCTTACGAATATCATACTGAGCTAACCCGTAGTACATGATGGTTTGTTTACTTGAGGTACTCAGAGCATCTACATAACCGATATCAAATCTGCCTAAACCTAGAAGTTGGTCTGATTCAGGTAATAACAATAAATCAAAATAAAACTGACGCTGCCACCAGGAATCGGCAAAACGCCATCCTTGTCGCCATTTCCCTTGATTGAATAAATCGCCGTTCAAGCGAGTTATCGTTTCCCATTCACCTGAGAAGAAGCGCTGTGCACCTAAACTCGCTTTAATATTGTATCGATCAAATATTCTGTAGCTGACTCCTAGTTCTTGACTCCAGTCGCTTAAAGGGTTGTTGTCTGTACCGTTACCAGATAACTGGGCGTAGGCCGACCAACTTTTGTTTGTTGTGTTAAAAAAATATTCGGCTCTACTACTGAGGTTATTGGTTGGAGGTGAAAAGACTTCATTGTCGATATTTTCAAAAAACACTTCACCTAAGATAGCGCCACTGCCTTGAGAAAAGCTGGCAGTGAAATGCCAGTTTTGTGATAAATCTCGATAATATTGATGCAAGTCCCAGCTCAGTTGCTGTCCTCTAGCCAAGATACTTTGATCTTCTGTCTCTATACTTTTCTTGATATAGCTAACTGCGGCATCTTGTTGGTTATTTTCGGCAGCGAGATAACCTAGTTGCTCCCAGACACTGCTATCTAACTCTGCCGCATTATCAGTTAACTCACGGAGTATTTGATAGGCTTTTTCTGGTTGAGATCCGATTAAGCTGTAGGCCCATGACAACCTGTAGACATCTTCTTCTGGTGCAACCTCTGTGGCAATTTGCCAAGCTCTTACCGCTTTGTCATTTTGCTCTGTTTGTTGATAAATCAGAGCTTGGCGCGCCCATTGTTGTGCATTAAATTGACCATTCAATTCAAGCAACTGTGCTGATAGGGATTGTGCCTGAGAAAAATTTTGTTGCTGTATTGCTAGATCAACACCAAAATCAAGCCAGGTATCTGTCGCACTTTTTGCGAATAGCCAATAATTTTCTGCTTTTTGATAGCTTTGTTGTTGATAGTGCAATTGCGCGGCATACAGAGCATCGGCCTTTGTCCAACTTTGTTCGCCCAGCCCGTCTAAGCTTTTTAATGCAGCTGCACTATTGCCTAAATTGCCCTGAGCATAGGCCATAGCGCGCAAGGTATCTTGACTTTTCGACCGTTCATAGGCTTCCTGCCAATATTGCAGCGCCAATTCCGGATTGTTTTCAGCCGTGCATAGTGCCCGAGTTGTCCAACTTAGTGCAGTAGCAGCATCACTCTTATTCAGTAAACTGATGGCTTTTTCACAGTGCCCATTGAGTCTTAATACTTCTGCTGTCGTGTCTTGAGCATGACTTATTCTGACTAAGACATTTATGACCGGAGAAGTTAGCTTGTTAGGCTGTTGTTGATATATCTGTACAATACGCTCAACCAAGTCCTTTGGCATACCTTTAGGATCGGCGATAAGACGTTTTTCAAGTAATACTAGTGCATCTAGGCTTTTATTCTGTTCAACTAATAAAAAGCTACTTTTATCTAAATATTTATCACTGTTTGTTGATTTATACAAAGCAATAAATTGTTCTGTTGCCAATTCTAGTTGCCCTAGTTTTTCATGGCTTAACGCAAGTGTTTCGTTATAGCTGGTTGTCAATTTGGCCCGTTTTATCTCATCTACCGCTTGTTGATATTGTTCCTGTGCTATATGTCTATCGATTAAAAGTTTGGATATTGATGTTGAATATCTGGCTTTGTTAGCAATTAATTCATTGAGCTGTTGTTCGCTTAGTAAGGTGTCTGCATAGGTCAACCACAATGATTCTTGCATAGTGTTTTGACAGATTATCAGCTCTTGTTGTGCCTTACTTTGCCAATCAAAGGATAGAGCCACTTCAATACGCTTTTGGCAGTTATCGTTACGTTGTGACATCATTGCAAAAGCCACGTTTCTGTCCTTAAATTTAACGGCTTGTTCGAATCTCTGCTCTAGTAGCGTAGGCGTAAGCTGATGATGCTTCTCTATCCACTCAAACGCTGCATTAGTAGCGACAACATTATCTTTGGCGATACCTTCTTGTAAATACTGATAATAAATATCAAAACTTAGCTGAGACTTTGGGCTTTGTCTGGCGAAACGAAGTGCTTCTTGCGTTTTATCTATTTTAAGTAATGAAAAAGCATATAAACGATGAGCATCCGCTGATCGATTTTCTGCTGGTATAGTTAAATAGTATTTTTCAACATCTTCGAATTTTTCAAGTTTGTCAGACAATCTCATCTGCATTTCTTGTAGCTCTGGAGATAGATTTTTAACCTCACTCAACCACTCATAAGTTAAAGCTTCTTGCCCTTTTGCTATCAGCCTTCCGGCAACGGCTTGATATAGATCTTGACGTTGTTCTATAGGCGTATCCTCAATTAATTGCTTGAGCTCATCGGTTAATCTTAAGTTATTTTCCTCAATTTGGATTTCGATTAAGCTGCCTAATAAAGAGCCTTTTGCCTCGTTTGCGATAGATGAATATAAATCTAATGCCTGATCTGTTTGTTTGTTAGCAATCAATAACTCAAACAGTAAAACCTGAAAAGGTTGGTGATCTGGTGCAAAGCCAATAGCAGATTTGAGTTCTTCAATCGCATCTGAATAACGTCCTTCAGCTTGCAGGCTATAAGCTTTTTCTAGGTAAGGGTATGAAACAAATTTTTGATAATCGCTTAGTTTCGCAAAAATAGATGGAGAAAAAATGCACAGTACAATAAAACTGAGCCATTGAATCTTTTTGCGACTCATTATTTTTCTCCCTGCGTTGTTGCATAGTGCGATATAAGGGAATCTATACTTTGTTGTCGTGATTTTTGTAACTCAATGACCTCTTGTAAAACCTGCTCGCTGACTAACCCGTGTTCTACTAAGTAGTCACCTAAGCGCTGGTTACTTGAATAATCAAATTCCATAATAATCTGGTTAAATACAGCAGGCTCTATAAAACCGGCCTGTTGTAACGCGTCACCAAACAATATTTGAGAGTTGTAGTACTCATCTAATAAAGTTTGTTGGATATTATCGGGAATACTACCAGAGGCTACTTTTCGTTTGATTTTATCAGTCGGGTTACTTTCTACATCGCCCAAATAATGAAACCGGATCCCTACTGTGCATGCGCCTAGTTGGCATAACTGATATTCTATTTTTCGGTCTAACTGTCTTGCAATTGAGGCAAGAGCAACCGGAGATAGTCTATTTTCGCCAGTTAAAATAAGCTGTCCATTCTCTTCTCTTAATGGCAAAAGACGATATTTTAGGGCAATTTTTTTAGACACTAAATTTATTATTTCATCGGAAATGCTAAAAGGTTCAATCCGCTCATATTTGCTATTAGCTTGCTCGGCTAATGCTTCGCCTAAAGTATCCATATCAAGTATTTTCAATCGTAATAGAGACTGGCCAAGTTTTTCATCGGCTAAGCGTTTCTCTAATGCCAAGGTAATTTGTTGTTCAGTTACCTTGTATTTTGCTATGAGAATACTGCCTAACGAATGGCCACGGGTTCGCTCACTTACTGTTGGATATTCGTGTTCAGTTTTATCCCATGCCACTCTTCTGGGGTTTCCACCCTGCGCTAAGACTTGCTTGATGGCTCGCCAATTTGCCAGAAAATTTATCAAATTGCCCCAGGCTAATCTAAGTGGGCTGACCAAAGCTTGTATAATGCCGTAATACCTTCTGACAAAGATCATCCTTTGTATGACACGATTGACAAAAAAGTAAAAATTGATTTGTATTAGTAGAGTTGTCCATTTGCCTTCCATAAAAATAGACATAAACCGATAACCATCAGGGGATAATTGTTCGATGACCCATATGATGGCTACTTGTATGACGATTAATGTGGCAAGAAAGCTGAGAAAATGAGCAATCACACCTTTTCTGTCTCGCCACAAAAAGTAGTTGAGTTTCCAGTCACTAGACCATTTATGTACCTGTATGCCTTGAAATACTATGCCCACAATCCAGCGACTTTTTTGCCTGACAGAAGTGCTGAGTGTTTCTGGGAAATACTCTCTGACACATACCACATTGCCCGCACGATCACTTCGGCTCTTAGATTTTTCTGCATAACGGGCATATTTTTTATCGGTAACAGAAAATTGTACAAATATCTCTTCCATGCCCCAAGTTTTCATTCTAAAGCCAATATCGTAATCCTCTGTTAGAGACTGGATATCGAAGGGTAAACCGTCACCCTCTTCGGATAATTTAATGATAGCGCGACGGCTAAAACATGTGCCTACTCCAGCACTAGGTACTTGGCCAACGAAGGACTCGCGAACAATCATGTCTTTACCATGCATCTCAGAGAATTCGTCTAAGTAATGTCCTGCAGTGAAGTGAAACGGGCCTCTTGAAAATGGGTAAACAGGTAACTGGATGAGATCTTTGTTTTCTAGTAGGTGGTTAAAAAGCCTAAGCTCCATCGCCGAGACAACATCCTCTGCATCATGCATGATGAAACCAGCAAACTTAACTTTAGTTTTTTCTTCAAACCTAAGAATAGACGCAATGACATTATTCAGGCAATCAGCTTTACTAGTGGGGCCGGGGCGCGCGCATACTACTTTGTGAATATTCGGAAAACGTTCACAAACGGCATCAACATCATCCTGTGTAGCTTGGTCGTTTGGGTAGGTTCCGACAAAAATTTGGTAATTTTCGTAGTCTAATTCAGCTGCTGTGAATTCAGCCATTTTCGCTACGACGCCGACTTCTTGCCAAGCGGGCACCATAATAGCTAAGGGCTTTTCTTTTATTTTTAAGAGGTTTTTTTCATCAAATACGGCACGTTTTCGGTATACAAAGATAGCTCGCCATGCCCTGCGAGACCAATAATATAAATCAACGAATACATCATCGACGGCAAAAATCAGCATTAGCACCATCAAAGTGACGGCTATAGAACGAAGAGCGAACAGATAATTCGCAAAAATATCGACCCAACTCATTTGTTTTTCAACGGCATAGTACTTATTTGTTATGGCAAAAAGGTGCTATCCAAGCACCTAAAGCAAACCAGTTTGATAGTGACGACTTGTCAGCTACGTTTTATCCTTGCCATCCCAACAAGACCTAACAATGCTAACATTATACCAGCGGGCGCTGACACAACTGCAACCTGAACAGCCTGTTGTCTAACCAGCAAAGGAGCGATATTAAGTGATGCCAGTTCAACAGCAAAAAAATTGGTAAAACCTAAGTTGCTATCAGCATCTAAGAAACCAGAATTACACAAAACTGACCAAATAGGGCAATCAACACTTGCTAGTTGATCACCAAAATCAGCAAACCAATTATATTCAAATTGGTCTTCGAAAAGAGTACCAAATTGCCAATAGGTATAGCCTTCATGATCATAACCATTTTGGTAGACCTGACCACCTGTGCCAGTACCATAATATAAAGGTCCATAACCATTCAATTCAAAAAATAAATTGGTACCTATATTTTGATCAACAGACCAACCTGAATTAATTGGATCGCTATCGAACCAGTTAACAAGTGAATCAAACTCAGCAACAGTTGCCCATCTCCAACCATCGCCATTATCGTCAACGTAAGCGTTATAATCGACAATTGATTTTTGTTCAGAGCTTACGCCACCAAGAGTATCTGCCCAATTTAGACGAAGTATATCTAGTGATAAATCGTTGTTGGTCCAAAAAGCATCATTATCATCAGATGAATAATTAACACCGTTAATAAAAGCAGCGTGTGACCAAGTTGATGCCAATGTCATTAATAGCATAATCAATAGTTTGTTCATAAAATAATACCTAATCTGGAAGTTACCCCAATATCTTAAAGCACTGTAATTGTAAAAATATGGCAATTTACGCCAATGATTAAAAAAACACCACTATGTATGTGAACGATCTAAAAAGTGCTTTTCACATAATTCTTCATTTTTTGAAATTCACAACAACATTTATCGACCAAATCGGTTGAAAGGTTAATTTTATTTGCTATATAACCTATTGTGTTTGCGCTAAATTTTACGTTAGCTCCATCGAGTTGTTGCTGGTTGTTACTTCTCTCGATTGCACTATATAACAAACACGCTTTTTTTAAAACATTAACAATTTTTTCTGTTGTATCAGACGTGGCACTTTTATTCATTGAAATGGTGACTAAAACATCTGTGGTTGCTAGTGGTAATCTCCATAATTTGGCCAAAAAGGCACTGGCTTCAAGAGTATTGATACCAAGGCGTAAAGATTGTATGCCAATCAATTGTTCAAAGGATAACTCTTTATTGCCCTCTAATGCGATTTGTTTATGTCCTTTAGGCAAACAAGAGGCGATAACTAAATGGCCAATGTTATGTAATAGCCCACTAAGATATGCGGTATCGTTTTGTTGCAAAAACAGTGGATTGATTGTGTTGTTGATGGTGACTGCATAATTCGCGATACAAAGAGAGCGATGCCAGAATAATCCGTAGTTAAAGCATTCTTCATCGACAGTGAATGCACTTGCAGATACTAAAGATAAAACCAAAGCTTGGAGTTTTTGGGTGCCCAAAATGGTTAAGATGGCGTTTTTAATATTGTCAGCCTTGAGATAACCAAACGCGCCACTGTTGGCAATACTTAAAATTTTGGCAACTAAGATAGGATCTTGCTCAACAAGCGCAATCAATTCGTTGATGTGAACTTTGTCCTCTCTAATCATACTCAACAGCCGTGACGCGACACCGGGTAAGTTAGGTATTTGGTCTGTATCAATAATATCGCTAAGAGCGATCTCATTATTTAATCTAGCGAAGCGAGATTGCATGGCTACAGGCGTCATTCCCTGCCATTTTTTGAAAGCTCGTTCGAAGGTAGCACGTTCAGAAAACCCTTGATGAGCTGAAATAAATTCTATCGATTCGCCTTGAAACAAGAGGGATAGTGCTTGGGCGTTTCTGACTTCGTTAAAAATCGCTCTAAAATTAGTACCTTCTTTTTGCAGACGCCTAACTAGAGTCCGCTCGCTTACGCATAGCTGACGTGCAACCTTAGTTTGATTTACATCACTTGGTGGTGTGAATGTCTTAATTACATGAATTGCTTCTGCTACTAATGATCCTTCGCTTGTAGAAATTGAAATGGCGCGTTGGATATCTTTTTCAAACACTCTGGCCGCTTTTTTATTTGCGTCTGGTAGGCGGATGCTGAGTGTTTTTTCGTTTGTTTGAAACATGATATTTGTCGATTGATAATGTTTACAACTGACATTCAACTCAGATAGAGCAGTTAAAACTCGTTGGTCAAAATAGCTTGGGATATGGAAAGTAATTAGTGGTAAATGTTCGCCAAAACTATACTTAAGTAGTCTTAAAAATAGTCCAAAATTGAAAATTGCTTCTGTCTGACATTTGATATCTTCTTTAACGTCAATCTCCAGTGAGTATTTGTTCTGATTGAATTGTATAAATTTTTTTTGGAAACCGAGAATTTCGATGTGTTTGATAAAGGTGGATAACCAATCTTCAAATGTTTCGCAACAAATGAGTCTGCCACCTATTGGGCCTACATCCTCAAGCTTTAGAGACATGGCTACCTCTAAAGCCAACATGACTTTTTCTTCGTCGCTTAATACGCTGTTTGCTTTTACCTTAAGTTTGTTTAATGTTCTTAGTGCCCCATTTTGCATCCTAATGGGCAATTTAGTTAAGTCTGCACTTTCTACAGTATTTTCAGTGAAACTAATCAAGACAATCCCTCTAGCTAGCACTCAGTCGTTGGTTATAGTTGGAAGATATAAGCGGGTTGATTTTCTCTTTTAAAAACTACGTACGTTTTATTCACCGGCTATCTGCATGTTTTCAATTAATACCGAGCCTGTTTGCACGCTGCTACGTGTTTCTTGTTCGGCGCCAATAGCCACAATATTCATCAACATATCAGCCAAGTTCCCTGCAATAGTGATTTCATGAACGGGATATTGGATCACGCCATTTTCTATCCAGAAGCCTGCCGCGCCTCTAGAGTAGTCACCGGTAACAATATTTACGCCTTGACCCATCAGTTCAGTTACTAGCAAACCGGTGCCTAGTTTCGCCAACATTTCTTTATCGGATCCACCGGTATGTTGAATAAACCAATTGTGAATTCCACCGGCATGACCTGTGGTTTGCATTTTGAGTTTTCGGGCTGAGTAACTGGTTAATAGATAATGATTGAGTACCCCTTCGCTAACCACATCTATATTTTGAGTTTTCACACCCTCATGATCAAAAGGGGAGCTGGCTAATCCTCTCAAAATATGTGGGCGTTCGGTAATGTTGAGCCAATTTGGCAACACTTGCTGGCCTAATTTATCTAATAAGAATGATGATTTTCGATACAAACTACCACCACTAATAGCGCTGATAAAATGGCCGAATAGACCTGAGGCAATTTCGCGATCAAACAACACTGGTACCTTGCAGGTCTTCACTTTTCTAGCGCCTAGTCTGTCCAAGGTAAATTGTGCAGCCTCACGTCCTAATTGTTCTGGGCTAGTTAACATGCCAACTTCACGGCCAACGGCATAGCTATAATCCCGCTGCATATCGCCGTCTTGTTCACCAATCACCACGCAACTCATGCTGTAACGACTGCTGTTATAGCCAGCGTTAAAACCATGGCTATTGCCGTATACTTTGGTGCCTAAGTTGGCGTTGTAAGACGCGCCATCTGAATTGGTAATCCGTGGGTCTACGTCTAGCGCACTGGCTTCAGCGGTAATTACCTGTTGTATTGCATGTTCAGTGTCTAGTTCTACAGGGTGAAATAAATCCAAATCAGGGTAATCAAAGGCCATTAGTTCTTTTGTGGCTAAACCAGAGCACTCATCGTCACTGGTATGTTTGGCTATTTCAATGGCTTTTTCTACTGTAAGTGTTAACGCTTGGGGTGATAAGTCAGCAGTTGAGGCGCTGCCCTTTCTCTTACCGTGGTATACAGTAATGCCCAAACCGCCATCGTTGGTAAACTCAACGGTTTCGACTTCTTTTAAACGAGAAGACACTGCAATGCCTTCTATTTTAGACATGCTAGCCTCAGCCTGAGTCGCGCCTTTGTCCTTGGCTAATTTTAAAACGTCGTCTACTATGCTTTGTATTTCAGCTAATTGTTGTTGCATAAGGCCTTCATTATTTGGCTACACTGTAGTTTATTATTGCTTTGGGGGTTACAATCTTCAATAGTGTATCACTAAAGATAAAACCATGGTCGCCCCGAAAAAAAACAAAGATGTTGAAGATGAGTTCGACGTTAATGAAGAAAGTGAACAACTCAGTAAAACCCAAATTAAAGCTCAAATGGTTGCAATGCAGAAGCTAGGGGAGTCTTTGGTTCACCTTGGTCAATCCTCTTTGGCTAAAATCCCGATGGAGCCGGAATTACTCGATGCGGTAATGCTTGCACGAAGAATTTTACGTAAAAAAGAAGGTTATCGCCGTCAATTGCAATTGATTGGTAAAATAATGCGCAATGTAGACATTGCCGCAATAGAACATGCCTTAAGTAATATTAAATCTGCACATAAAAAATTAAATGATGCTTTTCATGGAACTGAAATGCTCAGAGATGAGATTTTGAAAGAAGGTGATAGCAAAGTTGAGTCGACTATTGCTGATTATCCGCTGCTTGATCGACAAAAATTGCGACAATATGTGCGTCAGGCTAATAAACAGCAAGCTGAAAACAAACCACCCAAAGCGTCTCGTGAGCTTTTTCAATATTTAAAACAAATCATAAACGGATAATAATTATGCGTATGCACTCTCTTTTTATTTTTTTTGCTGTGTTTTTATTAAGCAGCTGCGGCGGCGGTGTGTCGGGGGAAAACGGCAGCGACCCATTTGGTGCTGATGATTCAACTTCTACCAACACAATCAAAATCGGCTTTTTTGATCAATCTGGGCAATTCGTAGAAGGCGAGGTTGGAGTTTCACTAGCGCCAGTCAATGGTGTGTTTGAGATAAGCGCAGGTGGCTCGGTTGGTTTAAACGTCACCTTAGTCGATGATGATAATCAGCGTGTTACTGAGGCTTATTTGGTGGAGTTCACATCCAACTGCGTTATATCAGAGCAAGCCATATTAGACACCGATATCAGTACCGTTAATGGTGAGGCCTCTAGTACCTTTACCGACGATGGATGTGCTGGCAGTTCAGGCACTAAAGATCAAATCACAGTTACAGTAGTGACAACAGATGCCACATTAACCGCGACGCAAGAAATTGATATTCGGCCGGAGGTGGTAGGTAGCATTAGTTTTTTATCTGTCGCATCAGCTTCAATTTTATTGAGTGGTGCTGGGGGCAGCAGCGAGTCTCAAAGTACAGTGTCCTTTACCGTGTTAAACCAAAATGGAACACCATTAGCAGGACAAATCGTGTCATTTAGTTTGACCACTGAGATAGGCGGGATAGAGCTAACCTCTTCAAGTGCAGCTAGTGACGAAAATGGGCAGGTAGATACTTTGGTTACCGCAGGAAATGTACCCACTTCGGTTCGAGTTAATGCCTCTATCACTGACATAAATGGTGAAGTGCTTAGTACTCAATCGAGTGCAATTGCCATTACTACAGGATTACCCAGTCAAAGAACATTCACCTTATCAGCCGACACCTTAAATGTTGAGGGTTTCGATGTGAATGGCATCACTAGCAATGTCACCGCACGTCTATCGGATACCTTTGGTAACCCTGTACCAGACGAGACGGTAGTGACTTTCACCACTGAAGGCGGACAAATTGGCTCTAGTTGTTTGACCTCAGATGGGGCATGTACAGTAGTTTGGATCAGTGCCAACCCTAGAGTGACAGATGGCAGAGTGACAGTATTAGCTACCGCTATTGGCCATGAAACCTTATTCGATAGCAATGGTAATAATGCTTTTGATGACAATGATGGTGGTGCAATCGATGATCAACTTAATACCGCCAGTGGGTTTGGCACAACGAGTGCTGGAGATACAGGATTTGTAGATTATTCCGAAGCATGGCGTGATGATAACGAAAATCGCCTGTGGGATAGTGGCGAACCGTTTTTAGATTATAATAATAACCAAGTATTTGATGATGCTGATGGTTTGTTTAACGGTGCTCAGTGCATCGATTCTGCCCTCTGCGGAATGGGCACTGCAGCATCTATACATGTTCGCAAAGCGTTTAGGCTGTTAGTGTCTGGTAGTGATGCATATATCGATATTTTTGATACCGCGAGTGTTTTACTTGCTAGTAATTACGATGCACCAAGTAACCCAGCACCTATTGTTGTCGCTAGAGGAAGTAGAGTTATTTTGTCAGCACTAACAGGTGATGTATTCGCAAATGTTATGCCTGCGGGCACAGGCTTTGCGGTGAGTTCTGATCAAGGTGTAATAACGCTAGCTAGTGGTGATACAGTTGCTAATAGTAACGATCTTGGCAGAACACAATTTGTTTTTGAGATTGAAAACACCTTAGCAGAAGACGATGCCAGCATTGTGGCAAATATCCAAATACTGGTGACCACACCACAGGGAATTGAAACCCGATTCAGTTTCCCCGTGACTTTGCTGTAATACCAACCGAGTAAAATTAAGCCGTGCCACCAACCGTTAACTCATCTATTTTCAGGGTGGGTTGACCTACCCCAACTGGCACACTTTGCCCGTCTTTTCCGCACACTCCCACGCCTTTATCTAGGGCTAAGTCATTACCTATCATAGAAATCTTTTGCATGGCTTCTGGGCCGTTGCCAATCAACGTTGCGCCTTTGATCGGGGTGGTGATTTTGCCTTTTTCGATTAGGTAGGCTTCGGATGTAGAAAATACAAATTTGCCTGAGGTGATATCGACCTGACCGCCACCAAAGTTAGGTGCGTAAATGCCTTTGTCTATTGATGCAATGATTTCTTCTGGTGCGAACTCACCGCCTAACATATAAGTATTGGTCATACGTGGCATAGGCAAATGAGCATAAGACTCGCGGCGACCATTGCCAGTGGGTGCAACACCCATCAAACGTGCATTGAGTTTGTCTTGCATATAACCTTTAAGAATACCGTCTTCGATTAACACATTGTATTGAGTGGGTGTGCCTTCATCATCGACACTGAGTGAGCCGCGTCTGTCGGCTAATGTACCATCATCTACAACTGTACAGCCTTTGGCTGCGACTTGTTCGCCGATACGACCACTGAAAGTAGACGCGCCTTTACGGTTGAAGTCACCTTCTAAACCATGACCTACGGCTTCATGTAACAATACGCCCGGCCAACCACTGCCTAACACAACTGGCATTTTCCCGGCGGGGGCGGGTACAGCCTGCATATTCACTCTGGCCATGTGAATGGCTTCATCTGCTACTTGTTGATAGCGGGGGCGGCCATCGTCTTCTGCGACAAAATAATCATAGGCAAAACGCCCACCTGCACCTGAACTGCCTCTTTCACGGCGGCCGTCTTTTTCCATCAATACTGAACAGTTGAAGCGGATAAGCGGGCGAATATCGGTGCAAAAAGTGCCATCTGTCGCCGCAATCAAGATTTCCTCATATACGCCGCTGATACTAATAACCACTTGGCTCAATGCACTTTCTTGTTTGCGGATGTATTCATCTGCGGCTCGCAATAAGGCTATTTTTTCTTGTTCTTGCATACCCAAAAGTGGATTTTCGGCATGATATCGGCTAGCAGGGTAAGATTGTTTGAGTGACGCTACCTTATGTTTACCACCGAAATTTGAAATACTACGTGAGGCTTTTGCTGCTTTCATTAACGCTTCTGGGGAGATTTCATCAGAGTAAGCAAAGCCCGTTTTTTCACCGCTGACTGCACGAACACCCACGCCGCGCTCTATATTGTAGCTGCCTTCTTTAATGATACCGTCTTCTAGTACCCAGGTTTCATGTTGACTTGACTGAAAATACAAATCAGCAAAATCGTTGTCATGTTGATATATGTTATCTAGTGCTGTCTCTAATGTTGAGCGGGTTAGATTCGATGCATTTAGTAAGTTTTCTTCTACCAAGTTAGACAAGGTGACTCCTGAATTTGTTGTGCTGATAAACGGGCATTTTAGTGCGGATATCAGTGAGTAATGGCTGATCAATTTGAGCATGTATCATGCCGGTATCATGGGGCAGCTCAACTAGTTTTTCGCCCCAAGGTGAGATGATACAGGAGTGACCATAAGTTTGCCGCTTATTCCTATGTTTGCCTGTTTGATTAGCGGCGACGATATAACACTGATTTTCGATGGCTCGGGCTCTCAGTAATGAATGCCAGTGAGCTTGACCCGTCTGTTGCGTAAAGGCAGCAGGCAATGCTAATACGTCAAGCTGCGCAATCTGATTCATGGCTGCAAACATGCCAGCAAAACGAATATCGTAACAAACGGCTAAACCAAGGTTACCAAAGGGGGTATGAGTGACGATTAATTTATTGCCAGCCTGAGTACAGCGGGATTCCAGATATGTGCCGGTGTTATCTGCCACTTGAGCATCGAAGAGGTGTATTTTTTGATACTCTTCGACCATCTCTCCGTGATCATTAATCAATAAACAAGATGCCGTGAATTTATTTGTTGTTGGGCACCTTACTGGCAAACTGCCTGCAACTAACCAGATGTCATACTGTTTAGCGAATTGCTTAAGCTTATGTTGGATGGGCCCGTGGTGTAAGTCTTCTGCGATATTCAGAATTAATTTGTCACCGCCACCAAAACAAGCAAAACATTCGGGCAATACCACCAAACAAGGTCTTTGTGTGGGCAATAATTTGAGCTGCTGCTCTACAAATATAAGATTATCTGCAACCAGTGGTGAAGAATTCATTTGAATTGCCACGATATTTGGGCAGAGACTAGCCACTTACTGGTGTCTCGGCAGGTACTTGGATGTTAACAGGTGTGTCTAATTGTAGATTTATAGGTTGGTTTGGTGTTTCTGTTTCTGCCTCAGGTTTAACCCTTGCTGGCAGCGATACTTCTTTACTATCGCGACCTAACTCTGTGAGTTGTGGTTCGTCTAAGGTGCCAGTGAGTGAAAACTTGATATTAGAAATTACTTTGGTAGAAGTCAGCACTTGATCCAGCGCAAGAGCCGCCAATGCTGTAGCTGGGTTGACCATCCATGCCACTATCACAGGTAAGCTGGATGTCACATTCGGGGTAAACTCGATTTGGTAATTGAGTTGCTGGGCGTTTAAGTCGGTGTAACCTTGCATAGTGATTTCGCCGGCCCCTCCATCAACTAAGGTATCTTGGGTATAAGCGATGCCATTTTCTAGCTGAAAACTGCCTTTAATTTTATCGTAGAAAAATCCTTTGGCAAATATGTCTCTAAAATCAAGTTGCAGTTTACGAACCAATGAGTCAAGGCTAAGCAGACTGAATATTCGTGAGCCTTTGTCACTGACTTCAGTCAAATAGCCATCTGTTAAGCGCCAGTCTATTTGGCCATTAAGTGTGTCAAAGTTAAATTCGTAAGGGGCACGTTTCCAACTTAAATCGAATTTGGAACTGGCTTTTGAATCCTTGATCCCTGATCCTAACTTAAGATCTTTGAGAAATGCGCCAAAATCCGAGCTGCTAAACTCCCCTTTTAAACGTGTACTACTTTGGCCGTTGGTTAAAAACCAGTCCCCTGAGCCATAAAATAGACCATGAGCATTGTTTAAGCGTACTTGGTCTATCTTCATTCCTGTGGCAGACCGAGACAGGTTAAAATCAATTTTGCCTAAGTCGTTATCCAGAAAACGACAGTGGGTACAAGAAAAGCTAACAGGCGGCAAAGTATCAATGTTGGCAGTAAATTGAATCGGGGTGGCAGATAGTGTCTCGTCATTATCTGATTGAGTGCCCTGCCATTTTGTTAATTCAATAAAATCAGCATTAATATCAACCCCTTTATTCAACCAATCTTTGTATAGAG
>QIJM01000613.1 GCA_003232445.1 Paraglaciecola arctica | reverse complement strand
GCATTGGCAAAGCTGGGTCACGACGTGACAATAGTGATGCCCTACTACAAACAGTTAGCAGATAAATTTGATGCCGCTGATTGTTGTGCTAAACAAACCTTAAATGCAGGGCATAAATCCTATGAGTTTGCTGTTAAAAGTTTAACCTTAGAGGGCTTGCAAGTATTGGCAGTGGACTACCCAGAGTATTTTGACCGTAAAGGTCTGTATTCTGACGATTATCATGCTTATCCAGATAATGCAGAACGTTTTGCATTTTTTGCCAGTGCGGCATTACAAGCCTCAAAGGCAGTTGGTTTTCAGCCTGATATTGTGCACTGTAATGACTGGCACACAGCACTCTCACCTTATTTTGTTAGCATTGACGACTCTGGTTTTTTTGCTCAGGCAAAAACAATTTTCACCCTACACAATGGGGCTTACCAAGGCACACATCGATTTTGTGATATTGCTTATTTACAACCGCATTATAAATTGCACAGCCAGCTAGATGGCGATGCGTTAAATTTTGTACGTATGGGTATTCGTTACGCCGATAAAATTAATGCAGTTAGCCCTAACTATGCACAAGAACTGCTGACACCTCTAGGCTCTCATCACTTATTTAATGAATTTCAAAACCGGCGCGCTGACGTGTCGGGTATCTTAAATGGTTGCGACTATAGTCAGTGGGATCCTGTTAATGATCCACATATTGCAAAAAATTATCATCATGCTGATTTATCCGGCAAAAAAGCCTGCAAAACTGCGTTACAAAAAGAGCTGAGGTTAGCAAAGAAAATGCGCGTACCTATTATTGGTATGGTGTGCCGTTTAACGGAGCAAAAAGGCTTTGGCTTTATTTTGCCTATGTTAGAAAAACTGATGCAACATGACGTGCAAGTGGCCATTATTGGTACGGGCGACCCTGAAATAAGCCTGTTTCTGCGAGAAGTGGCAAACAAACACCCTAAAAAACTGGCGTTTGTTGAAGACTTTAGTGTACGCAAAGCACACATGATTGAAGCCGGTAGTGACTTCTTTTTAATGCCCTCTTTGTTTGAACCTTGTGGCTTGAATCAAATGTACAGTTTGGCGTACGGCACTTTGCCTATTGTCAGAGCTGTAGGCGGGCTTAAAGATACAGTGATAGATTTAGCAGACAAACCAGACAGGGCTACTGGGTTTGTATTTGAACAACCTGATAGCAGCGCATTGTTATCATGTATACAACGAGCCTTGCTGTTTTATCATGAGGCACCTAAGGTACTTGAGCTAATTCAACAGCGAGCGATGCAAAGCCGTTTTACGTGGGAAGCTGCTGCACTAGCATATCAAACATTATATCTGAGTTAGAAAAGATGATGAAAAACAGGATCGTTCTTTTTTGTTGTTTACTGTTTGTTGGACTGACAACAGTCACTTATGCATTGCCGTCTAAATGTTTGCAGGCTTCAGAAAGACAAAATGCTTGCCCACATCTTATTTATAAAAAGGCTGCATTACCTGTCGCGTTATTGGAAGTAGAGAAAGGTGATGTTATTTGTATCTGTTTAACCGATTTTAAAGCGTTGAGAAATACTGCAGCGAGTAACGTTGAACAGATAGATCAACAAGTTACTCTTCAGCGGCTGGCAGAAAAACATCAGTTGAGTGAGCAAGATATTTTAACTTTGCTCAGGAATTAGGGTGTTTTGAAAAAAATCTAGTAAATTCAGTCTACTAGTTTCAATTTAAACGTTTTTGTATCAATATCATCAACGGACAGTCGTCAGACCAAGGAATACATTACAAGTAATATGACCTCAAACACTAAATTTTTATCGATTAAAAGCCTGATTATATGGGTAGTTATGGCTATTACATTTTTGTCACTGGTTTTGTCTTCCAGTGTCAATTTGTATAGTCAAATCAGCACTTATCGACAATCACTGCAACAAGATGTTGTCATCTTTGCTGAGATGATTGGTCGTGGTGCGTTAGAACCTTTGATGAGAGATGATGGTTTGCTTGAAGAGCACAACTTGAAGGCACTGGCTGCATCCGAACTGATTGAAAATGTGCATATCTACAAAATAATCGATCAGAGCCCCCCCGACTTTTTTGCTGGCTATAACAAAGAAGGCATAGCACCGATTAATGCCAAATTTGACCAAATGAATGCACTGACTCAGCCTAAAATGACGGGCAGTGTGATGGAGATTATTCGGCCTATTAGTAATGGTGAGGAAGTGTTGGGATACGTGTATTTGCGCATTTCAGCAGAGGCATTAGAAAACCAGATTGGCCAGTCAATTATGACCACCGTTAGTGTGTTGTTGATTTGTCTGCTGATATGTTTTTTCCTTACCTTAAAACTGCAAAGTGCAATTACCACTCCAATCAATGTGTTGGTTAAACTGGTGCAACGAATTTCGCGGCAAAGAGATTATTCGAGTCGGGCTGAGCTGAATGGCATTAAAGAATTAGATATTTTGGGTGACGCTTTCAACTACATGTTGCAACGCACCCAAGAACATATGGAACGGCAAACCGAAGCAGAAGCAGAACAAGTTAAGTTAAATTTGAGTTTAGAGGGAAAAGTACAGCAACGCACTAATGCCTTAAAAGAAGCTAATAACGAGTTGATCCAAACCCTAGAAAAACTTCATCAGTTTCAACGTCAAATGGTACAAAATGAAAAAATGGCATCCTTGGGCGATATGGTTGCCGGTGTGGCTCATGAAGTTAATACTCCTATTGGTCTTGGCGTCACCGCCTCTACTATGATGTTAGATAGATTGTCTGATATGCGTAAAGCTTTTGAAGACAAAACGCTCAAAGCCAGTTCTTTATCGAAGTTTATTGTAGAAGGTGAAGAAAATCTTAACATCATCTATCGTAACCTGAATCGGGCGGCCGAGCTGATTTCAAGCTTTAAACAAGTAGCTGTTGACCAATCCTCGGAAAATAATCGTGTTTTCTCATTTGCTAAGTTGATGGACGAAATATTAATGTCGATGCGGCCTAAGTTAAAAAAGGTAAACCACCTAATCAATGTGAATTGTGCAGATAATTTAGTGGTTGAATCTAAAGCTGGACCGATTAATCAGGTTATGATCAATTTAATAATGAATTCTATCATTCATGGTTTTGAAGATGTGGATAAAGGCCAAATAGATATTACTATTGAGTCTATCAATAACACTAAGATCTGCATTGAGTTTAAAGATAACGGCAAAGGTATACCAGAACACTTGCGCAAACGTATTTTCGACCCCTTTGTTACCACTAAACGTGGTCAAGGAGGCAGTGGTCTTGGTATGCATTTGGTTTACAACCTAGTGACACAAGCCTTGAACGGTTCAATTTCTGTCCTCAGTGAAGAGGGGCAGGGCGTTCAGTTTAGAATTATCTTCCCTGTTAAAAAGATAGTTGAACGAAGCCGCTAAGCGGCACAGGTAAAGGAGCATTATAATGAACATCAATGACCAAACCCGTTTTGATCAAGTCTACCAAGCATATCTAAATAAATTGACCATTACAGGTATCAACAAACGCAGTGGATTATGGCGGCCTTAGCCAAACTCGGCTATAAAAAAGGTAAGTCACAACAACGACTTTCACTCTTCGTTCTAGCCCTTTGAAAGGGAGCGGCCATTCCTTCAGGACTACGCCTCGATTGAAAGTCGCTGGTGTACTCTGAGTGGCTAATTGTTAGGATGGATTGGTATAAGTCGCGGAAAAAGCTCGCGACCTATCCTTGTTTATTATGCTTAGTTTGGTATTTTCACGCTCAATTTTATGTGATTTTTTGCGCTCTTCATTTACTTTGAAATTGAGCTATGACATTTTGTTTTATTTTAGTGGACGAATTTCTTGGACTATATTTGATTTGAACTACTTTTTTTCCTTGTATATTAAAGTAATTTTCTACATCTTGATTATGAGGTTTTCTGCCCCAGTCTTCTCCAATAACAAAAATATCTGCTTTAACCTCTTTACAAACAGAAAGATAATCCAGTTCATAGTATGGAAGTACAATATCCACACAGCGAAGTGCTTTAAGCATTTCAATACGTTGTTCAAGTGGTATGACAGGAATATTAGGTTTGTACAGCTTGACTACTTCATCAGAAGCAACACCCACAGCAACCTTGTTGCCTAGTGCGGCACAATATTCCAATAATGCAAGATGACCAACATGCAATAAATCAAAAGTCCCTACCGTATATACTACCATTGTGCTATTTAGCTCCTAAATTAAAGGGGTTTTCGTTAATATTTTTTACTTTCTATAGAAGTTTCCATCCATAGATGCTCGTTATTCCAAGCGTATAAATAGCAAGAATATAAACATTGGTTGGGCTACCAGAGAGTTTTGGCGTTTTAATTTGCGATACATTCAAAGCGGCAAGTCCTAAACCACTAATATAAAGAATGATAGAAAAGGCTCCCTGACTAAAAACACCTTCAAATAAGAATATGAAAACAAGTATTATACTGTTGTTATCAAGAGCTAGTCCTGTGTATTTCGCCCCACCAGCAAGACCGAAAACGCTAAAATAACTCAATCTTATTGCGCTGGCGGCGAGCATTATAAAAGCCCCGAATAAAAACACAGGCTCAAATTTTCCATAGCTTAGTAAAAGAATAGCTGGAGTGACACCATAACTTACAATATCGATTAATACATCAAGCTGACCACCAAATGCTCGGTCGTTACCTGTTCGTCCTTTTATTCTTCTGGCTATGAGACCATCTGCCCAGTCAAATGCAACAGCCCAGATCATGCCAATCATTGCAGCGTAGTACACGCCTAATATACTGAAATAAATGGAAAATATTGTACAGGCTAACCCTGAAAGTGAACACAGGTTAGGAATATCTTTCACATAAGAAAGAATGGTAGGTTGTAATTCTTGAGATTCTACTTTGTTTGTAGTCATTGCGCTCCTAAATTGGTAATTATACTCTAAATTAAATATAGATTATGACTAATTTCGCAGAGCATAACAGTGTATTAGTCAGAAGTTCGGGTTAAATACAAACATCATTCTCATTCTCATTCTCATTCTCTATTGGAGATTGGTTTTCATTCGCTGAGTGCAATCTCACTATATTGTAATACCGCATATAAGTCGTACGTCTTGCTTCATATATTCACGAGTAGGTTGTGGTACTTTGAATAGCCAGTCATGTTTCAAGCTACCAAAGAACCGTTCTACCACTGCATTATCTCAACATGCCCCTACTGGCTCGGATATTGTGGTTTTTAAGCAATTTAGCAAAGCTTTTGCTGGTATATTGTGCTCCTCTATCAGAGTGAAATACTACCCCTTTGGGCGGCTGCCTTAGGATGGATTGGTATTACCTATATACTGGTCACATATACAGTGTAGTGACAATTTAAAGGAACATAGCCGAATATATGTAATTATAGCTAGATAAAACCCTGATTTTAAGATGTTTTCTGATAAACTTTTACACAAATTCCTAACTAGGCGTGAAACATGCAGACTCCTAACGTATTAATTGTTGAAGATGAAGTGGTCACACGTACCACCCTTAAAAGCTTGTTTGAAGCAGAAGGGTATAATGTATTTGAAGCCGAACATGGTGAACAAATGCATAACATATTTGAAAATAACACCATCAACCTGGTCATTATGGATATCAATTTACCCGGTAAAAATGGCTTGATTTTGGCGCGCGAGGTGCGTGGCCGTAAAAATATTGGTTTGATATTTTTAACCGGCAGAGACAACGATGTAGACCGAATTTTAGGTTTAGAAATTGGTGCTGATGACTATCTCACTAAGCCCTTTAATCCTCGAGAGCTTACCATACGTGCACGTAACTTATTGGCGCGCACTACTAACAGTAACGAAGATGATGATCTACCAAGCCGTGTAAGTTTTAACGGTTGGATATTAGACAGCGATAGCCGCAGTTTGATTTCTCCTAGTAGTAAAGAGTTTCGCTTGCCACGCAGCGAATTTCGAGCTTTACACTTGTTTTTGAACAATCCAGGTAAAATTTTGACACGTGAACAACTGATCATGGAAATGACCGGCCGTGAATTGCGCCCTAATGACCGCACAGTTGACGTGACTATCCGTCGTATCCGTAAACATTTTGAGTCAGAGGTTAATGCCGATGATTTGATTGTGACTATTCATGGTGAAGGTTATCGGTTTTGTGGTTCGGTAGATTCATAACATATCCTTAACCCTGAAACGGGATACTCTAAGGTAAATACCGATACTTGAGTCTAAATTCATTTTGAATGTTTTTATCCCATTCATAAATAATCACTTGAGCAATAGATGCTGCTGCCTGATGCATCAATAAGATTGATTTGTACCAATAAATGTAACGTTCAGGTTAGTCTGGTTTGCTTAAATCATCCTTAAGAGCTGGCTTTGCTGGTGGTTTATCTTTACGTTCAAATTCACCTTCGATGATATCGTCAGATTGACCGGTTGAATGAGGTTGCTGGTGGTGGTGTTGAGCAAAGTTACCATTAAAGGATGGATTGACCACCTTAAGGGATAAATGTTTGACTAACCCTTTGGCTATAAGCGGGCGAGTCATCGGTAAACTCAATAAAAACCCAATGCCGTCTGTGACAAAGCCGGGGGTAACTAACAACACACCTGCAATCACCAGCAATAAACCTTCAGCCATTTCTTGACCCGGCATGGTGCCAGCTTGCATTTTTTGTTGCGCTTGCATCAAGGTGCTGAGCCCTTGTTGCCGGACTAAATGCGCGCCAGCAAAGGCGGTTAGAATAACGATAACTACGGTATACCAACCCCCTATTTGTTCACCCACGTTGATCAGTATGGCGATTTCGACAATAGGTAAAATGGCGAATAATAAGAATAATTTAAACAAAGATGCCTCGTTATTTTGGGTATACGCTGTAAGCTTTATGTATACCATAGGGTCTGTTGTATTTGTTATGATACTGGGACTAAAAAATAAAAATTCAAGTGCGCACTGTTACAGAGTGTTGCCTGTTTGTCTCAAATTCAGGTCATTTAGCGAAGTAGTGAAATTTGGCTGTTAAAGTTTAGGTCTCTAAACAAAGTAATAATTTGTTAAGGTTTAGGCTTTAAAATTTTGAAAATATCCGTTGGCATATTGCCAAGTTACCTTTTATATAAGAAGTGTTGTTGATGAATTTGAGTTTTAGATGTTTTGTTTTACTGGTTACTTTTTGCTTTTTCTCATCTGCGAGTATGGCGCAAACCTCCGACCCCTTAGCCGATCTGTTTGCTGACGAACCAGTGTTTTTGCAAGTAGACGAGGCGTTCCAATTCGACTTCATCCAGCAAGGTGATCAAGTCATTCTTAGCTGGAAAATAGCAGATGGCTACTACTTGTATAAAAAGCAGTTTAAGACAGTGGCTAAACAAGCTGAGCTGGCGATGCCTGTTTTTCCTGTTTCCGAGCAAGTTGAAGATGAGTTCTTTGGCTTATCAGACGTATTTCGTGGGCAACTGGATATTACTTACCCTATAGTGTATTCGGTGCGAGATGGCATAGTTAAAATTCGTTATCAGGGCTGTGCAGATGCTGGCTTGTGTTACCTACCCACCACCAAAGAGGTGTATCTAAATCAAGTTGGTACTGCTCCCGTAGCGGAGCCTGACCAAGAAATAAAAAATTCGATTACTGAATCAACTACACAAGCACCCATTTCAGAGCAGTTTGAGTTAGCCAGTTTATTGTTCAGTGAGCAGAGTTTGTTTATCACGCTTTTATTGTTTTTAGGTTTAGGTATTGGTTTAGCCTTTACGCCTTGTGTGTTTCCTATGTATCCGATTTTATCCGGCATCGTTATCGGTCAAGGCAAGACTATTAGTACGTCTCGGGCATTTACCTTGTCCTTTGTGTATGTACAGGGCATGGCGATTACCTACTCGTTGTTGGGGTTGATTGTTGCTTCGGCTGGTGTGCAGTTTCAGGCAGGCTTACAACATCCGGTCATTTTAATCGCTTTGATTGTGATTTTTGTGTTGTTGGCAGTGGTGATGTTCGGTGCCTATGAGTTGCAGCTACCTTCTTCGTGGCAAGAAAAGCTCAATGCGATGAGCAATAAACAAACCAGTGGTAGTTACTTGGGCGTGTTAGCTATGGGCGCAATTTCTGGTTTAGTGGCATCACCATGCACCACAGCGCCATTGACCGGAATTTTGTTATTTATCGCCCAAAGTGGTGACTTGGTCTTGGGTTTCAGTGCGTTGTATGTGCTGAGTATAGGTATGGGTATCCCATTGATTGTATTCGGTATTACCGGAGGTAAGTTGTTACCCAAAGCAGGTAATTGGATGAACGTTGTTAAAGTCACTTTTGGTTTTATGATGTTAGCGGTTGCCATTGTGTTTGTAGAGCGTTTAGTCACCAATGTTGCTACCGATATCGCTTGGGCACTACTCGGTTTAGCCACTTTTACTTATTTTTACGTGATGAATCAAAACAGTCAAACGACTTTTTATAAAGGCCTTCGTGCTTTATTGATCTTCATTGGATTGTTCGTTTCAGCCGGTTATGGCTATCAAACAATCAGCGGCATAGGTCACAGCAATACGCAGGGTCAATCGGGCAGCAATATTTTAGCTCATCCAGAATTTCTTAAAGTCAGCAGTATCGAAGATTTCAATCAAGCATTAGCTGAGGCCAATGCTCAAGGTCAAACAGTGATGTTGGATCTCTATGCAGATTGGTGCATAGCGTGTAAAGAGTTTGAAAAATATACCTTTCCAGATAGTCAGGTTGTGGCAGCGTTGAGTGACTCAGTTTTAATGCAAATCGATTTAACTGATAACACCGATAGCGACATTGCATTCCAACAACACTTTTCGGTATTGGGTTTGCCGACTATTTTGTTTTTTGATACCCAAGGGCAAGAGTTCAGCACAGCCAGAGTGACGGGTTTTATGCGTGCAGAGCCTTTTGCTCAACATATAAACCGCCTCTTTGCTAAGTAATACCATTAATCCATCCTAACTGTGTGCCGTTTTTTCATATCACGCTTTATCGTTAAGCTTTTGCGTTTAAATAAAGACTCAGGATCAAATCTGCCAAGTTTTTTCTAACAGTGCTGGAATACTTGCTGCTGGAACAGGTTTAGAAAAATAATAGCCTTGTAAATGTTGGCATTTATTTTTGTTGGTTCAATAGTTTCAATACCTTCAGCTACGCAGCTCATGTTCAGTTGTTTAGCCATGCTTAACGTTGTGAGGATAATGGCCTCATTATTTTTATTTTTACCTATATCATCAACAAAACTTTTATCTACTTTGATGATATTAATTGGGAACTCTTTTAGGTATTTAAGAGATGAAAAGCCCGTACCAAAATCATCTAGCGCGATTAAAAAGCCTTTTTGTTGTATATTCGTCATGTAGGTTAGCGCTTTGTCGTAATCACGCATCAAGGCGCTTTCAGTAATCTCAAAACGTATGGCTGTAACCGGTATGTTGTTTTGTTCTAAGAGCAGAATAATTTTATCAATTGAAGATTGATTATCGAAATGTTTAGCCGACAGGTTTACCGAAAGATATCCATTAAAGCCATTCTGGCGCATTTCATTCAGTACTGGCATAGCCCGATCAAATGCGTCTAACGTCATATGCTCTATTAATCCAAGTTCTTCTGAAACAGGAATAAATTTATCTGGGGGCACCATGCCATTTTGAGTCGGCCAGCGCATCAAAATTTCAAAGCCCTCTATTTTCTGGCTATGAGCATTAAGAATGGGTTGATAGTAGTTTTCAAATTTTTTGGTTTGATGTGCTTTCTTCAGCTGGTTTTCCAATTTCAGCCTACCTTTCACCAATTCATCCATTTGTTGAGTGAAAAACTGAAAGTTACTTCTGCCCTGTTCTTTAGCATGATACATAGCGATATCTGCATTTTTGAGAAGGTCTTCGGCGCTAAGTCCATCACCTGGATACATAGCAATGCCAATGCTAGAGGACACACTTATGGTTTGATAATTTAAGGTCACCGGTATATCAATTATATTGCTAATCTCGGCCACTAAAGCGCTAATGGCTTCTGCTGAAGTGACGTCTTCTATCATAATGACAAACTCATCACCTCCTAAGCGAGCGACCGTGTCCTCTTTACGCATCTTATCCCCAAGACGCTTCGCAATGATAACAAGTAACTCATCGCCTGCTTTGTGTCCTAGACTGTCATTTACTTGCTTAAATTTATCCAGATCGATAAAAAATACCGCCATACTCTTCGTATTTCTTCGAGCGTGCTCTAAGCCTCTTTCCATTCTATCTAAGAGTAAGGCTCTGTTTGGTAAACCAGTGAGTGAATCATAATTGGCTAAGGTCAAAAGCTTAGCCTCTGCCGCTTTTTGTTCAGTGATATCGGAAATAATCACTAAAAAGTGTTCTACCTTGTTTTTATCATGCACGCTTGCTACTGCATGAATATGAACCATGATGTCGAGGATATTGCCATTAGATAAAAGTACTTTGTCTTCTTCTTGCCAGTGCTGACCTGCTTCAAACGTAAGCATTTTTTCCCAAAATTTAGCGGTTTCAGGCGTTTGTAGTTTGAGTAGTCTAATCAGCTCTTTTGGGGCAGATGCATCATCTTTTATGTTAAAATATTTTTTAAATGCATCGTTGAAAGCCACAGGGTAATATTTATGGTTATAGATAATGACCCAATCTAAAGTATGTTTGAAAGCTTCACCAAACAAACGCAGATCTTCCTGAACTGCAACGGTTTCAGTAATGTTAGTGTAGATACCCGTGACCAGTAACGGTTTACCATGTTTGTTAGTCTCGACCACTTTACCTACATCGCGGAACCATAACCAAATCTTATCTTTGGTTAACATTCTGTAGGTGATGTCTAATTCAGAGTCTTTGACAGCTAAAAAATCATGCCACGCTGATTCGTATCTCATTTTATCACTGCTATGAATAAGAGATAGATGTGCTTGAAAACGCATTGTTTTTTGATTTGTGAGTTCGTCGCTTAATCTAGATATAGAAAACATGTCCTGTTCAGTCTGAAACTCCCAAATACCGCTATTACTAGCGCTCAAAGCAAGAGTTAACTTATTCTTGCTGAGTATTGCCTCTTGGTGCGCCTCATGTAAGCGTAAATTGTGGGCACGGCGGTATTGCCAGAGAGACAGCAATACAATTAAACAAATCAAAGAATAAAAGGTATATGCAAGTGGAGATGCCCAAGGGGCATAATTTACTTTGATGTTAATTGTTGCGGGCTTGGACTTTGCACCATTTTCTGAATTAAATGCTAAAACCGAGAAGACATATTGACCCGGATCGAGCTTAGGAAACATAATATCAGGACGTGTTGTAATCGGATAAACTAAGTTGTTTTTTCCACTCAGTTGATATTGATATCTTATGTTTTTTTGGTTTTGATACTCAATGGTAGAAAAACGAATAGAAAGGCCTACATCTTCATGAGTGAGTTCAATTGACTGCCCGTCTAGATTTGAAAAAGGCATACCTAAATCATTAGATACCAGTGCTAAACTAGTGATTGCGACTTTAATATCATCATTCTTTTTTACATCTACTTTTAGAGGATCAAAAAAGATAAGGCCTTTTGGTGAGCCATAAACCATACGCCCATCTAATAACGTTAAACTGGTGTTTGAATTAAACTCACTGGTGGCTAAACCTTGTTCTTGGTCGAATTTTTGTATGTGATGGTCTTGAGGTGAAAATTTAATCAGCCCAGAGTTAGAGCCTAACCAAATATTGCCTTTTGTATCTTGTTGCATATCGAAGATTGAATTATTTGGCAGTAAGTTTTGTTTGTTATAAAAAAACTTCTTCTCATATGTCATTCCATCAATACCCACTAGTCCATAGCCGGGATAGGCTATCCACATAATGTTATTAGCGTCTATTAATACATCACTGGGGTAAACCTCTGATTTTAATTGTTGTAAAGGCGTTTCATGGATCAATGTTACCTGGGTGGTGGCATTCTCCATCTCCCATAATTGCCCATACGCACTGATAAGTGTTGTATTTGGCTTAACGCCTTTAATAAAGCCTACTGCATTACGTGAGTCCATAGATGCGGTCAACAGCTCTATCTTATTGACTTTACCCGTGTCTGGTGAATAACGGAACCCTCCCGCGCCAGACGACAGTAATAACTCTCCTTCTGGGGTAGCATGAATATCCCAAATGTATGATTTTAGAATAGCGTCATCTTCTGCACTGTGTATCTTTAGCGGATAAGTTTTACCCGTTTTACTATCAAATCGTAAAATCCCATCTCCGGTATTTAACCATAATTGATTAGCCCTAGCAGCCTCGATATTCGTAATTGACGAAGATGAATATTGTGTTTTTTCGTCATTTGATACTAAAAAACTTTGTGTTGTGCCATCATAAAGATTAAATAAATTGAGGCCGTTTCGTGTTCCAATCCATAAAGAGTCTTCATCTTGCTGGTGTATACTCCAGATGTTGTTGTGACTGAGGATTTTTTCCTCTCTTCCACCCCGTGTATTATAAACGTTAGTAAAAAGTGTGCTTTTAGGTGACCAATAAATAGCGCCATTATTTTCAGAGCCAAGCCAAAAATTATTATTACTGTCTACGAGCAAATCCTTTAATACATCACTAGATATGAAGTCTCGGCTGTCAGTGGGTAAGAGTATGTGTTGTAACTGCTCACTTTTTGTGTGGTAGTTGTATAGCCCTTTATCTGTCGCCACATAAAATAAGTCGCTGTTGAAGCTAGTTAATCTCCATATATTTCTATTCTCAATGTGTAGTTT
The DNA here is from genome assembly GCA_003232445.1 of Paraglaciecola arctica. GTDB lineage: Bacteria > Pseudomonadota > Gammaproteobacteria > Enterobacterales > Alteromonadaceae > Paraglaciecola > Paraglaciecola arctica_A. Next base: position 5,011 of record QIJM01000613.1, on the reverse strand, counting down.
GGCTTCTGGGGCGGGTTGAGTACCAAGGATAAACTCCCTCGCTTGAGAAAGTGACAGGCTAAACAATCCCTCAACTGTTCCAATCCAAAGGGTATCTTGATTGTCTGCATATAATACTTTGACGTTGATGCTATCTATTGTTTGTGTTTCAGCTTGGGTGTGACTAATCAGAAGTGGCTTGTTGTTGCCTTTTTGAACACCATACAAACCGACTGATGTTCCGACAAAAAGAATGTCTTGTGACAACAAATGGGATCTTACAGAACTCCCATTATCAATCATTTTATCTGGTAACGAATACTCAACAGAAAGCTTTTCAGTAATATATGAATAAGAAAAAACGCCCTCATCCATTGAGAATAATATATTTCCCTCTTCGTCTTCACTGATGTAACCGGCTTTTTGGGTTAATTGGTTATCCCGTTTTAATCTTAAATTGATAACGTGCTTGGCTGTATTGCTTTCTAGATTATATTGATGAACTCCATTGATAGAGTCACCGATCCAAAGGTTTCTTTTTGAATCTTGAAACAAGTAATTTATCGGCACATCGTTGAATTCATTGTTCGGACCCACCACTTGCTGGTTTTGATAACCATCAAATCGGTTTAATCCTTCAGCGGTACCAAGCCACAAAAAACCCTCATTATCGAGCAATAGCGAGTTGATAGTATCCTGAGTTAAACCATTTTCTGTGGATAAACGAGAAAATATCGGATCTGAAATCAATGGATTACTTTTACTAGCAGTTGATATGAGCAGTAATAACAGAATAACTAAAAGATAATACTTCATTGCCCCAAAGTAGGGGCTATTTATCGATTTGCACAGGTGCATATTTATCTACGTTCAAAAAATAAAAAAGTAAATGACACTATCTTATACACTAATACACCTTTCATTTCAGAATGCCTGATACTTTTTAAAAACAGTTACTTGGATAAGTTTTCTAAGAAACAGTCTACTCTATTGTGGTCATCGAGTACCAAAATTTTTATCATCAGCATCGCCTAATCCCGGTAGGATAGAACTGTTGAAAGCTAGACTCAAGCTGATCGCCATGTTGAAGTAAAAAACACTCCGATTAAGTGAGCCAATAAGTCCTAGTAAAAACATAAAATTCGTTAACTTTGCGGCAATCTTCGCTGATAAGACCAGTATTTTGCTGCTAATTTCTATTTGCTCTCTATAATAGATGGATAATTTAAATTATTGTGCATTTATTGTACAAAAAATAATTTTGAAATGCTGTTTTTTATATTGAGAAACACTGAATGAAATTATTTCTTATTAAAATGGTAAACCAGTGAAAGTATTAGTCATCAATGGTCCAAATTTGAACATGTTAGGCAAACGCGAGCCAGCAACTTATGGCTCACAAAATCTACAACAAATTATCAGTAAGCTGAACACCTATGCTGACTCAATAGGTTTGAGCTTAACTCACGTTCAGTCAAATGCTGAACACGAGTTAATTGAGACAATCCATAGTGCCTTTGAACAAATAGACTTTATTGTCATCAACCCCGGTGCATTTACCCATACCAGTGTTGCATTGAGAGATGCCCTTTTGAGTGTGTCCATTCCTTTTATCGAAGTACATTTATCCAATGTACACGCCAGAGAAGCGTTCAGACAGCATTCTTATTTATCTGATATTGCCCAGGGTGTGATTTGTGGATTGGGCGCCCAAGGTTACGAATTCGCTTTAGCGGCGACCAAACAATATTTAAGTAAACATCAGCAAAATTTGCTTGTTGATTAACCGATTAGAGAGAAAAGAATGGACATACGTAAAATTAAAAAATTGATAGAGCTAGTGGAAGAATCTGGCATATCTGAGTTGGAAATTACTGAAGGCGAAGAATCAGTACGTATTCACCGTGGAGTCACGGCGGCTCAGGTCGCTGTACCTATGCAATATGCAACACAACCCCAATTCGCGCCTGCTGCTCCTGTTGCTCAAGCAACTCCCACGGCACCGGCTCCTGAAGCAGCGCCAGCGGTAAGCGGTCACATCATGTGTTCGCCTATGGTCGGTACTTTCTATCGTTCTTCATCTCCAGGTGTTAAATCGTTTGTAGAAGTAGGTCAAAAAGTCAATGTCGGCGACACACTTTGTATTATCGAAGCGATGAAAATGATGAATCAAATTGAGTCTGACAAATCCGGTGTGGTCAAACAAATTTTAGTTGAAAATCAAGATCCTGTAGAATTCGACCAACCTATGTTTGTGATTGATTAAAAGGTCTATGACAATGTTAAAAAAAGTCCTTATCGCAAACCGCGGCGAAATCGCCCTGCGAATTTTGCGCGCCTGTAAAGAGTTAGGCATTAAGACTGTGGCGGTGCATTCGACTGCCGACGAGTCACTCAAGCATGTGTTGTTAGCTGACGAAACGATTTGTATCGGCAAAGCGTCGGCCACAGAGAGTTATCTTAATATTCCTCGCATTATTGCTGCTGCTGAAGTGACAGACGCAGATGCGATTCACCCCGGTTATGGGTTTTTAGCCGAAAATGCTGACTTTGCTGAAGCCGTTGAGAAAAGTGGTTTTACCTTTATTGGCCCAACCGCCGACACCATTAACTTAATGGGTGATAAAGTTTCAGCGATTAGATCGATGAAAAGTGCTGGCGTACCTTGTGTCCCCGGTTCTGATGGATCTTTGGGCGAAAACGAAGGGCGAAATAAAGAACTGGCTAAAGGTATCGGCTACCCAATTATTATTAAAGCAGCTGGCGGCGGTGGTGGTCGTGGTATGCGCGTGGTACGCAGTGAAGATGAACTTATTTCATCTATCGCCATGACTAAAAGCGAAGCCGGCGCAGCATTTAACAATGATGTTGTGTACATGGAAAAATTCCTTGAAAACCCTCGCCATGTCGAAATTCAAATATTAGCTGATGGTCAAGGTAGCGCCATTCACTTAGGTGAACGTGATTGTTCTATGCAACGCCGTCACCAAAAAGTGGTGGAAGAAGCCCCAGCGCCGGGCATTACTCCAGAAATGCGCGCCGCTATTGGTGCAAGGTGTTGCCAAGCCTGTATTGATATCAACTATCGTGGTGCAGGTACCTTTGAGTTTTTGTTTGAAAATGATGCGTTTTATTTCATTGAAATGAATACCCGTATTCAGGTTGAACATCCAGTATCGGAAATGATCACGGGTGTTGATTTAATTAAAGAGCAACTGCGGGTAGCTGCTGGGCAAAAGTTGTCTATTACTCAAGATCAGGTACAAGTCAAAGGTCATGCGATTGAATGTCGTATCAATGCCGAAGATTCAAAAACCTTTATTCCAAGCCCAGGTAAAATTACCAAGTTCCATTCACCGGGTGGATTGGGTGTGAGGTGGGATTCGCATATATACACTGATTACGTTGTGCCACCTTACTACGATTCAATGATTGGTAAGTTGATCACCTATGGTGAGACCAGAGAAGTGGCTATCGCTCGAATGCGTCATGCATTAGACGAGCTGGTCATCGACGGAATTAAAACCAACGTTGATTTGCAGAAAAGTATTATGGCCGATGAAAATTTCGCCGCCGGTGGCGCGAACATTCACTATCTAGAGAAGAAATTAGGTATGGGTGGGCACTAATTGAGTTGTTAATTATCTAGAACATGATAAAAAAAGAGCGCTGTATTGCTCTTTTTTTATGCCTGCACATAGCGAATGTTATACTGCTTAAAATTTTTAATATTGAGTTTGTAAATGCCTTGGATCCAATTAAAAATCAACAGCCAAGCAGAATACGCTGAACAAATCGGCGAAATGTTATCGGCCAATGGTGCGCAAGCTGTGACTTTTGTGGATGCTAAAGACACACCTATGTATGAGCCTAAGCCCGGTGAAGTGATGCTTTGGCCAGACACCCAAATTGTTGGATTGTATGACGCACAATACGATATGCCACGGGTCATTAACCAACTGAGTAAGTCCAAGTTGTTAGGCAAAAACTTCAATCACAAACTAGACCCACTAGAAGACAAAGATTGGGAACGAGAATGGATGGAAAATTTTCATCCTATGCAATTTGGCCAACGTTTGTGGATTTGCCCTAGTTGGCGTGATGTGCCTGATCCAAACGCAGTGAATGTGATGCTCGATCCCGGTTTAGCCTTTGGCACAGGTACACATCCCACGACTAGCTTGTGTCTAAGATGGTTAGATAGTCTAGAGCTGTCTCAAGCAACAGTGGTTGATTTTGGTTGCGGCTCAGGCATTTTGGGCATAGCAGCGCTTAAATTAGGTGCCAAGCGTGTGGTAGGAATTGATATCGATCCTCAAGCGATGCCAATCGTAACGATGTAGGCGGGAAAATTGAATTATATCTGCCAGAACATCAACCAGAGCTACAAGCTGATGTGGTACTCGCCAATATCCTGGCCGCGCCTTTGCGTGAATTAAGAACTGTAATCACTGCATATTGCAAAACGGGCGGTAAGTTAGTGCTTTCGGGAATTCTAGATAATCAAGCCCAAGAAATTAATGACTTATACAGTCAAGATTTTCATATGGAACCTATCGAAATTGACGGTGAATGGGCGAGGGTGTCTGGGGTGAAGAAATAATACCAATCCATCCTAACAATTAGCCACTCAGAGTGATAAATACCCAATAACATTCACTCTTCCTTTGGCATGCCAATCGTGTTTACCGTAGCAACGACGGCCTCGTTGTGCATACCCATAACGACGTGGCATACCTTGAATAATGTGTCACCGGCTTGTTGAACACTGTCCATCAGCTGCTTAAACATAATGTCATTCATTGTGACCACCTTATCAGGTAAATTTAGTAGGGGCGTAAGGTAAAAGGAAAGGTCAATTCAGGCAAGTTGACAATAAATTTCAGACGAAAAAAAACCTTAACATTGCTGTTAAGGTTTTGTCTCTTCTCAATAAAGAGGAAAATGGTGCCGACTACCGGAGTCGAACTGCTATGAGACTTAAGCTGCTGATTACAAGTCAGCTTAAGTAAAGCACTGGAAAAAATGGTGC
>QIJM01000021.1 GCA_003232445.1 Paraglaciecola arctica | reverse complement strand
TGTATCGCCGTTTGTGGATTCGCGAGTATGACCTCTGCAACTTTGCGCTCAGACTTACTAAAAACAGAATTATGTTGGGTTATTTTTTCAAGAACATTCATGTGCGCATCAAAAATTTCATTATAATGGTTCCACTCAAAGACCAGCGATAACATTGTCTGATTAATATCAGGGTACTATAGTTGTCATTTTTTAACAGGAAATCTTTCGGTTTAAGGGGCTAAAAACGCTTACAATGACAATTTCATCAGCAACATGTCGTGAAAAGTTGTAAGATTACTACATATGGTGTTAAATTTTACATTATGCGTTGGCGGTTAGGTTGTAATTCGTTATGACTATTAACACTATCTATCAAAAAATAAGTAGGCAGAAAAAATGGTTTTAGAAAATTCATTCGAACCTTGTGATTTCGTGTTGTTTGGCACCAAAGGCGATTTGGCCAGACGTAAACTTTTACCTTCTCTATATCAACTCGAAAAAGCTGATCTGCTGCATGTCGAAACAAAGGTGATTGGTGTAGCGCGTCAAGATATCAGCAAAGAAGAGTACGTTGCGCTGGTAAAGGAAAGCATTGAAAAATTTACTAAAGAAGAGCTGTGCCAAGATACTTGGGAGCGATTCTCTGAAAAGTTAGACTATGTATTAATCGACATGAAAAATGTAGATAGTTACAAAACGCTTAAAGAACACACTGATCCTAACCGCATGATGGTTTGTTATTTTGCTACACCTCCTTCCATTTTTGGCGATATTTGTCGTGGACTTAAAGCGGCTAAAATTATCGATAAAAGTATGCGAGTGGTCTTAGAAAAACCCATTGGACACGACTTAGCATCGTCTAAAGTGATCAACGATCAAGTTGCTGAGTTTTTTGATGAAAGTCAGATCTACCGGATTGATCATTATTTGGGTAAAGAAACGGTTTTGAACCTTATCGCTTTGCGTTTTGCCAACTCGATTTTTGCTACTAATTGGGATCACAACTGCATCGATCATGTGCAAATTAGTGTCGCTGAGTCTGTAGGTATTGAAGGCCGTTGGGGGTATTTCGACGAAGCGGGGCAAATGCGTGATATGGTGCAAAGTCACTTGTTGCAAATTTTGACTCTGATTGCGATGGAGCCGCCTGCTAATTTGGATGCAGATAGTATTCGCGATGAAAAACTCAAGGTACTTAAATCGTTACGTCCTATTGATGCGAGCAATGTCCGTCAGAATACTGTTCGTGGTCAGTATGTCGATGGATTTGTCAAAGGCCAAGAAGTACCGGGTTATTTGGACGAGCCTGATGCAAATACATCAAGCCGTACCGAAACATTTATTGCTTTAAAAGTTGAGTTGGACAATTGGCGCTGGGCTGGCGTGCCATTTTATTTACGCACCGGTAAACGTTTGCCCAATAAAACCAGTGAAGTGGTGATCTACTTTAAACGTCAACCGCATAACTTGTTTAAAGACAGTTTCCCGCAGTTACCACCGAACAAACTCACCATTCGACTGCAACCAGACGAAGGGGTTGAAGTCACTGTCATGAATAAAGTGCCAGGACTAACGGGAAGAGGTTCGATGGACTTGCAAAAATCTAAGTTGAATTTGAGCTTTTCTGAAACTTTTAAAAATGAACGTATCGCTGATGCGTATGAAAAACTGTTGTTGGAAGTCATGTTGGGTAATCAAGCCTTATTCGTTCGTCGTGACGAAGTAGAGGCCGCATGGAAGTGGGTAGATGGTATTCTAGCTGCTTGGAAAACCAGCAACGAGCCACCTGAACCCTATCAGGCAGGCACATGGGGGCCAGTAGCGTCAATCGCGTTACTAGCTCGTGAAGATAGAGCTTGGTATGAAAGCAAAGTAGGTAAAAAATAATGGCATTAACGCAATCTAAATTTAGAACAACCGAACAACTCAATACTGCGTTTGTTCGCAAAATCACTAAGTTACTTAGAGACGGTATAGAAGAAAATGGCCGAGCAAGTTTAGTCGTATCAGGTGGACGCACCCCTGCTGACCTTTTTAACGCTTTGTCTAAAGCTAATTTAGAGTGGGACAAAGTAGACATTAGTTTGGCTGATGAGCGTTGGGTAGATAATACCGACGATGCATCTAACGAAAAAATGCTTCGAACCAAGTTACTCATCAACAATGCTGCAAATGCTAATTTTGTGCCGTTGAAAACTCAACATGGTGATGCCGAAGATGCAGTAATAACATGTACCGAGAATCTACAAAAAATGCGTACTCCCTTTGACGTACTTATTTTAGGTATGGGTGAAGATGGCCACACTGCGTCATTGTTTCCTTGCTCAAAGCAAATTGCTCAAGGCTTGGATCTTGAATCAGGCAATGCATTTATTGCCGTTCAGCCTACATCCGCACCAAATCAACGCATGTCATTGACTTTGCCAGCGTTATTAAACAGTAATCAAATATTTTTGCATCTCATCGGTGAGAGCAAAAAGGATGTGTTAAATACGGTTCTGTCAGATGACGACGCCTTGGTTATGCCCATTCGAGCCGTAATCAATAACGCTGATGTCGAGCTTGTGTGGTCACCCTGATTAAATTTAAGTTATAGGAAAAGTCCATGAATCTTGTTATCCAAGAAGTCACAGACCGAATTATTCAGCGCAGCCAAAGCTCACGTAAACGTTATTTAGAAAAAATTGAAAGTGCGCGTTTGCAAGGCCCACATCGCGGTGTGTTGTCTTGTGGTAATTTAGCTCATGGGTTTGCGGCTTGTGGTACAGAAGATAAAGCAGACTTGCGTAGTATGACCAAAGCAAATATCGCGATAGTGTCATCTTATAACGATATGCTCTCGGCTCATCAACCTTATGAAGCATTTCCGGCTCAATTAAAGCAGGCGATTAATGCGGTTGGCAGTGTTGCCCAATTTGCGGGTGGCGTACCTGCTATGTGTGATGGTGTGACTCAAGGTACACCGGGCATGGATTTGAGCCTAATGAGCCGTGATGTTATTGCAATGGCGACCGCTGTTGCGCTTTCACATAATATGTTTGATGGTACGTTGATGTTAGGTATCTGCGACAAAATTGTCCCTGGTTTATTGCTTGGTGGATTGAGTTTTGGTCATTTGCCTACAGTATTTGTCCCCGCAGGGCCTATGCCTTCAGGTCTCCCGAACAAAGAAAAAGCCCGTATTCGCCAACTATATGCCCAAGGCAAGGTTGGTCGAGAAGAGTTATTGGATGCTGAATCAAAATCTTATCACTCAGCGGGCACTTGCACTTTCTATGGCACTGCCAATAGTAATCAATTGGTGGTGGAAATTATGGGTCTGCATTTGCCTGGTTCGTCATTTGTTAATCCGGGCACACCATTGCGTGATGCGTTAACCGATGCAGCAGCACGACAAGTTACCCGTATTACTGATTTAGGCGATGAATATCGTCCCATTGGCCATATAGTTGATGCCAAAACCATTGTAAATGGTTTAGTAGGGCTGCTTGCTACAGGTGGCTCAACGAATCACACTATGCATTTAGTCGCTGTGGCTAAAGCTGCTGGTTACATCATTAACTGGGATGATTTTGCTGATATCTCCCGCGCGGTGCCTTTATTAACCCGTATTTATCCTAATGGTTCAGCTGACATTAACCACTTTACCGCAGCAGGCGGTATGGCATTGTTGATCAGAGAATTGTTAGAAGGTGGGTTGTTGCATAACGATGTGTTAACCATCTGTGGTAAAGGATTAGAGCAATACACTAAAGAGCCTATCTTAGAGCATGGTGAACTAGTCTGGCGTGATGGGCCAACAGAGTCATTTGATAAACAAGTGGTAGCCAGTGTCAGTGAGCCATTTAAGGTCGACGGTGGTTTATCTGTATTGTGTGGTAATTTGGGTCGTGCAGTGATGAAAACGTCTGCTTTACGTGAACCCCATTGCAAAATCAAAGCCCCAGCTGTGGTATTTGAAGACCAGTTTGAATTGCATGCAGCATTTCAAGCCGGTGACTTAGATAAGGATTGTGTGGTGGTTGTACGCTTTCAAGGGCCATCTGCTATCGGTATGCCGGAGCTACACAGTTTGACCCCACCTCTAGCCGTATTGCAAGACAGAGGGTTTCATGTGGCGTTGGTCACAGATGGACGTATGTCTGGCGCATCAGGCAAAGTGCCAGCGGCTATCCATGTCACTCCAGAAGCGTTGAAAGGCGGTATGATCGCCAAGATACAAACTGGTGATATGTTGCAACTCAATACTGAAACGGGTGCGATGGATGTGCTAATCAGCGATGAAGAATTAGCCAAGCGAGAAGCTAAGGTGACCGACGTTGCCAAACATCAAATTGGCATGGGCCGTGAAATGTTTGCTGGTATGCGCACAACGTTAACCGGTGCAGAGCAGGGCGCTTGTTCGTTGTTTTTTGGTCAGGACTAATAAAATGGCAAGGTTTGTTGCAGATGTAGGCGGCACTAATATTCGTTTGGCACAAATAGAGAGTGGCTCACTGAGTCATATCAAAAAGTATTTATGCAGTGATTATAGAACCATCAGTGCTGTTATTGAGGCATATATTGCTGAATTTCCACATTTGGATTTTACCGCGGGTTGTTTAGGTGTCGCTTGCCCTGTGAATGGTGATGTGATCTCTATGACCAACAATCACTGGCAGTTTTCTGTCTCCCAACTACAAGCTGAATTAGGCTTAGATTGGTTAGGGGTGATCAACGATTTCACCGCGGTTGCTCATGCCGTTATTGTATTGACCCATCAACAGAAAGAACAAGTTGGCCAAGGGCAGGCAAACGATTTAGACAACATTGCTGTATTTGGATCCGGTACTGGGCTAGGGGTGAAACACTTAACCCATACCGCTGACGGTTGGCTAGCGTTGGACGGTGAAGGCGGTCACGTAGATTTCGCACCAGTGGATGAAGTGGATATCGCTATTTGGCAATTTTTAACCGATAAGTTAGACCATGTATCTGCTGAAGAAGTGCTGTCTGGCCGTGGTTTGGTGCATATCTATCAAGCTATTGCCAAGTACAGAGGTCTATCAGCACCGCTAGATGAACCTGCTGATATCACTGAACGAGCACTTGATGGTCGTTGCGCATTGAGTGTGGCTACATTGTCACAATTCTGCAAAATATTGGGTAGCTTTGCAGGCAACCTTGCCCTTAATTTAGGGACACGTGGTGGCGTGTATATCGGAGGTGGCATTGCCCCTCGTTTCACCAATTTTATTAAACAAAGTGATTTTCGGGCGCGATTTGAGGCCAAGGGTCGATTTCGTGACTATGTAGCTTGCATACCGACTTTCATTATTACCGAGCCTGATCATGGTTTGATTGGTGCGATGGCTTATTTAAATCAAAATGGTAAAGGTTAAATACAATGACAAAAAATTGGAAAATGACATCAGAAGAAATCTTTAACCAAGGATCTGTTGTGCCTGTATTGGTGATTAAAGATGTTGAACACGCTGTGCCATTGGCTAAAGCACTTATCGCCGGTGGTATTCGTGTATTAGAAGTCACGTTACGCACAGAAAAGGCGTTAGAAGTCATCGCTAAAATTGCTAAAGAAGTACCTGAAGCTATTATAGGCGCAGGCACAGTGACAAACCGTGCTCAGTTGCAACAAGTCATCGATGCAGGCGCTAAATTTGCAATTAGTCCCGGACTCACTTCTGATTTACTAAAGGCCGCTAACGAAGGCAGTATCGCCCTTATCCCTGGTATTTCATCTATTTCAGAATTGATGACAGCTACGGATCATGGTTACACACATTTGAAATTTTTCCCTGCTGAAGCATCAGGCGGCGTGAAAGCCTTAAAAGCTATTGGCGGTCCATTCCCTGATATTAAGTTTTGCCCAACAGGTGGTATTAGCCCAAGCAATTACAATGAATATTTAGCTCTGCCTAATGTTAGTTGTGCTGGTGGCTCTTGGTTAGCGCCAGAAGATGCGATGATTAATGGTGAATGGGATAAAATTACTGAGCTTGCAAAACAAGCGGTTGCTGGAGTTAAATAAGTTTAGTCGGAAGTTTGAATAAAGAAAAGCCGCTGAAGCGGCTTTTCTATTGGTATAAGAAACTGTGGGGTCAGGTTCGTTGAAATGTCTCTTTTGTGAGCCAAAGGTATCCCGGCATGTAGCTGAATTACGTAAATGTGGGGTTTTGTCTGGTCACAGGCGGGGAAAGTGGGTGTTTTATCAACTTAACCAAGCCTTGCCCAAATGGGCGCTTGAGGTGCTGACACTGACCACTAAAGGCAATCACCCATACTTAAACGATTGTTTAAATAACTTAGATACAGACAAGCTAACAGACAACTGCTGTTAACTCTTTACCGGAATATTCTTGAATGAAAATTTTATATATTTGTACCCATAATCGCTGCCGCAGTATTTTATCCGAGGCTATTACTAATCATATTTCTGCGGGCAAAATTGTGGCGAAAAGTGCCGGTAGTCAACCAGTAGGTGAAGTACATCCATTGTCGATTAAATATTTACAAGATGCGGGTATTTCAACTGAAGGTCTGCAAAGTCAGTCTTGGGATGAATTTGAACAGTTTGCACCTGATTTAGTGGTCACGGTTTGCGACTTCGCTGCCGGTGAAACCTGCCCTATGTGGTTTGGCAAAAGCCTAAAAGTGCATTGGGGATTAGCCGACCCGTCTAAATTGCAAGGCACTGAAGAACAAATAGCCGATGCTTTTAGAGCGACTATCGAACAAATCAAACAAAGGGTGGAACAGCTGGTTAACCTCGGCGCTGATGTAAAAGACAAGGTGGCCTTTAGAACTGCGCTAGCTAACTTAGGTGTATTTTGTGAATAGAACTCGGCATTGGTTTGATTAAAAGCAACGACGAGTGGCGAGCTACGAGCTTCGAGCGAAAAGCACAAGATAGGGATAAACGACTGAATAGTATTTGCATTCGAGCCTTGTGCTGGCAACATGAGTACTAATTGGAATGAGTTTATTAGGAAAAGCTCTGAGTTATGAAAGTTGTAGTACTATTATTAACCGTTGGATTGACCATCACGAATGCACATGGTGCTGAGTTAGATGCGCGCAGCAGTGTTGACGAGTGTTTATTGAATGCCCTTAATCAAGCAACGCCTGAACAAACCGTGGGAGAATTACGCCAAAGCTGCGTAGATACAGCGCCTACCTTGGTCAAGCAACGTGTTAAGTTAGAAAAACAAGCGTCGAAAAACCCTTTTGCAATTATTCCCCATAAACCCAACTTTGTGTTGCCTGCTAGCGTAACTAGTATTAACCAGGAACCCTATATTGGTACGCCAGTAGGTTCCGAGTTGGATGATGTTGAAATTAAATTTCAAGTTTCGTTAAAATATTTGTTTATACAAGATCTGATATTTAGAGATCTTGATCTACAATTTGCTTTTACTACTACCAGCTGGTGGCAAGCCTACAATAGTGATATTTCAGCACCCTTTCGAGAGACTAATTACGAGCCAGAAGTGATATTGAATTATCACCACTCTTGGTCGTTATTTGGTTTACCTATTGAACAGACTACGTTGTCATTCAATCATCAATCAAATGGCCAAACAGGGCAGTTATCACGCAGTTGGAACAGAGTCATACTAGGTTTCACCTTCGCCCCAGCCGACAACGTGTTGTGGGGCTTTAAAACTTGGTACAGATTGCCAGAAGACGAAAAAATCACAGCTCTTGACCCATCAGGGGACGATAATCCCGATATTGAAAAATACATGGGATATGGCGAGTTAGGTGGGTTGTGGAGTATTTCAGATAAACATTCGTTAGAGTTTATGTTTAGAAACAACTTACGCAGTGATAATAGAGGTGCTATTCAGCTGGGTTGGTCATTCCCTATCAACGATCGTATTCAGGGTTACGTAGAATACTTTAACGGTTATGGTGAAAGTCTGATTTACTACAACCATCATGCCCAAAGGTTAGGCATAGGCTTTAAATTAACCAACTGGTTGTAAAAATAGCAGTCAAAACCATTTGGTTTCTAAGTTATCGTTGTACCATGTGATGAGGTTATCAGCAGACGCAGGTTTACAAATGTAATAACCTTGTGCTAATTCACAGCCCCAATCCGCCAAAAGTGTAAGGGCTTCTATATTTTCTACTCCTTCCGCCACTACATTCATACCAAAGCTATGCGCAAGGCTAATGACGGTCTTGACAATTTTTTGATCACCGTCTTTTTTATGCAAGTTAAGCACAAAACTCTTGTCGACTTTTAAAGTATTCACTGGCAAATTTTGCAGGTAAGCCATAGATGAATACCCCGTGCCAAAGTCATCGATGGCAATTTCAAAGCCTTCATCTCTAAACGCTTGCAGATGGATAATTGCCTTGTCATGGTCTTTAACCAGGTCACCTTCAGTTATTTCAAATGATAAACAATCAGTGGGTAAGTTTTTCGCTTTGAGTAATGCCAACACATTCTGCAGTAGTGCAGGATTCATAATATCTTTTGCTGAAAGGTTAATGGCAACTGACACATCTATGTTGGCTTCTCTAAATCTGGCCGCGTCATCGATTGCTCTATTGATGACCCAGCTAGTGATACTTTCAATACAACCCGCGTGCTCAGCAATAGCAATAAAGTCCTCTGGTGAGACAAACCCTAAGCGCGCATTGGTCCACCTGATCAAGGCTTCAACGTGGGTTACTGTACCTTTTTTCAAATCTAATTTAGGTTGGTAGTTAAGGCTAAACTCCTCTAAGGCCTGCTCAAGAGTATGTCTGAGCTCGGTAATGATAGATAGGCGTCTGGAGTAACGTTTTCCTAGCTCTGATGAAAAAGACAAAATAAATTGTCTGGTTGTCAGGGCTTCGTCTAAGACAATGTTCATGCGTTTAAACACTTCTTCGGCGTTATTGGCGTCTTTAGGGCAATGTATTAAACCAATGGAGACCTTGAGATTTATGCTCACATCACCTGTGTCGATAGGGGTTTCTAATGTAGCCTTTAAATGTTCAATGAAAGCTGCAGTAGGGAGTTGTTCTGGAAGCCACAGCAGTTCACCACCTGTTAGTCTTGCAGCCACGCCATCGAATTCTGACAAGCGAAACGCCAGCTCTTTTAAGCACAAGTCTCCATTGTGGTAACCAAAAATATCGTTAATGCCCCTAAAATCAAAGATATTAATGCCGATGGCTAAAAACGGTTGGTTATCCAGAAATTTACGTTCCAACAAGGTTTCTACATAATGCCTATCTGAATATCGTGCCTTGCTTGATAAACTATTTCCTGTTCTCGCGCTTGGATATTGGTTTGCATAGTAGCGAAGGCATCAGACAAAAGGCTTACTTCTTTGGTGTTAGATGGAATGTTGATTTCTTTTGAGTAATCACCCACAGCAATCCTCTTAGCTACCTTGGCTAGCACGGTGAGAGGTTTAGATAGCTTTCTAGCAAACCAAGCCGCGAGTAGTGTGGCCAATAAAATAGCCAGCAGACCAATAGCGGTAATATTAAACTGCAACGAAACCAAGTCGGCGAACAATGGTTGTGTTTCCTCTGACAAGGTGACAACTGTTTTATAGTTGATCTCATCGGCTAAGACAAACTGTTTGGATACAAAAGGAATATCGCTGGTTAAGGTGATGGATAACCAAGAGGGTTTAAGGCCAACATCTGCC
>QIJM01000466.1 GCA_003232445.1 Paraglaciecola arctica | reverse complement strand
AAATGACTGAACACCCACCCTCCCATTGCTCCTGCTAGCGATTGACAGATAAAACCAAAAGTACTGCGTGCGCCTGCAATCAGAGTCGCGTCTAACAACGGATGCATGGCTAGAAGTGTCGTGGCAACACCTAATCCGCCTGCAGTGAAATAAAGTATTGAGGGAGAGATCGTAAAACGTTTCAGTAACAGTGTTGAGATACTAAAGGCGAGTAAAAGACTAATTGCTATCACCACTCCATAAGTCGGGTATAGGCCAATCAAATCGTCCAAACTCATGCTTAATCTGTCATTAAAACTAATATTGACCCCCACTGAGGTCAATTCAGCCATAACAAATTGGCTATGAAACAAACTTGCCAATACAAAAGCAAAGATCGTTGCAATCAAAAAATGGCTGCAAAGTCTTAGATAAAACTTAAATTTCATATATATCACTTGATTTGGGTAATTGCATTGGGGTAGGAACTGGGTAATCATGCGTTAACTGTGTACTAAGATCAACTCAGTTACTAGTTGATGTTTATGTGTTTTTATATCTAAAGGCGACAAGTTTATGGGTTTGCGAATTTTTATCTACAGGCTGATGTTTGCGCTGGCTGTGTCATCAAGTGCCGTGAAAGCGGAAGAATTAGCCTTTCCAGCCTATGAAATTGAAACCATTGCACAAGGATTAAGTTTTCCATGGTCCCTAGCGTTTTTACCTGATGGCAACTTACTCGTCACCGAACGCACAGGTCAAGTCAGAATAGTCAGTGCAGGTAGTGTTTCTGAACCTCTGGGTGGTCTGCCAAAAAACATATACGCCAAAGGTCAAGGAGGGGTTTTGGATGTAGTGCTACATCCTAATTATCAATCCAATGGTTGGCTATATATGTCTTACGTGATTGGCTCAGATGATAAAAATGCTTTGCAAGTTATGCGTGCTAAGTTGAGCGAAAATAAGCTGACGCAGCAACAGATAATTTTTACTGTTAGCCCATTTAAAGATACGCCAAATCATTTTGCTGGGCGTATGACTTTTTTACCTGACAACTCATTGCTGATCACCAGTGGAGATGGTTTTGATTATCGAGAAGATGCCCAGCGGCTTAACAACCTGCTAGGTAAAGTGATCCGCATTAATGACGATGGTAGCGTTCCTGCAAACAATCCGTTTTTAAGTGAAGATGCAGACTCACTAAGTGACTACGTATTTAGCTACGGACACAGAAACGCACAGGCCATTTTGTATGACCCTGCCCGAGAAGTGATTTTTTCCAACGAGCATGGGCCAGACGGCGGCGACGAGCTGAATGTTATTCAAGCAGGGGTAAATTATGGTTGGCCAGTGATAACCTATGGCAAAGATTATATTGGCGGGCGCATTAGCCCCTTTACTGAATACCCTAATATGCAGCAACCGCTTTTGGACTGGACTCCGTCTATCGCACCTTCAGGTATGGCCGTACATTCCGGTAAAATGTTCAAAGCACTCAATGGTGACTTTCTGGTGAGCGTACTCAAATTCAAAGAAGTACGTTGGGTACAAATGGACGGTATGAAAGTCGTGGGGCAAGTCTCTTTATTTAAAGATCTTGGGCAAAGAATACGCGATGTTCGCGTTCACCCTGACGGCTCAATTTATATCTTAACTGATAGTGAAAATGGAAAAATCCTGCGCATCACTCAAAGCAAAAATGAATAAATTGAGGATTATTGTTAAAAAACTGTGAATTTTGAACGAGAAATAAACAGCTGTAATGTATAAATTAAATAAATATTGATTATAAGCAAACTAAGGCCTTAGCCAATTTAACTTTTTGATAATAACCCTTATACTTGTTCGGTTTCATTCCTACACTCCAATATTTTTGTTATTTTTCGGGTCAACTTAGAGGATCTAATTGTGTTAGAAGCATATCGTAAACATGTTGCAGAACGTGCCGCCCAGAGTATTCCACCTAAACCACTTAATACAGAGCAAGTTGCTGGCTTAGTTGAGTTGTTAAAAGCGCCACCTGCTGGTGAAGAACAAGCATTATTAGAATTATTGTCTGAGCGAGTGCCTCCTGGTGTTGATGAAGCCGCTTACGTTAAAGCGGGTTTTCTTACGGCAATCATTGAGGACGAAGCCTCTTCTCCTCTTATTTCTAAAGATGCAGCCATTCAAATGTTAGGTAACATGCACGGTGGTTATAACATCGTCACTTTGGTTGCGGCGCTTGATAACGCAGACTTAGCCGAATTGGCAGCTGAAGAACTTAAACATACCTTATTAATGTTTGATGCTTTCCACGACGTAGAAGAAAAATCCAAAGCCGGTAACGCTTATGCAAAAGATGTCATCGCATCTTGGGCCGACGCAGAGTGGTTTACTTCTCGCCCAGATATGCCAGAAAAAATCACTGCCACTGTATTTAAAGTGACAGGTGAAACCAATACTGATGACTTGTCACCTGCACCTGATGCATGGTCTCGTCCAGATATCCCATTGCATGCTCGTGCTGCTTTTAAAATGACCCGTGATGGTCTAACACCTGAAAAACATGGTGAAGTAGGTCCATTAGCGCAAATTGATGAAATTAAAGCTAAAGGCCATCAAGTTGCTTTTGTTGGCGATGTGGTAGGCACAGGCTCTTCACGTAAGTCAGCGACTAACTCGGTTTTATGGTTCTTCGGTGAAGACTTACCAGGCGTACCTAACAAACGTGGTGGCGGTATATGTATTGGTAGTAAAGTCGCTCCTATTTTCTATAACACTATGGAAGATGCAGGCGCTTTAGTATTTGAAGCCGACGTTGAAAAAATGAATATGGGTGATGTGATTGATATCTTCCCATTAGCGGGCAAAATTACTCACTCAGATACGGGTGAAGTGTTAGCTGAATATGCTTATAAGTCGGACGTATTGCTTGACGAAGTACGTGCTGGTGGCCGTATCAACTTAATTATTGGTCGCGGTTTAACTGAAAAAGCCCGTGAATCTCTAGGTTTAGGCTCATCTGATTTATTCCGCAAACCTGACCAACCTGTTGATACTGGTAAAGGTTATACTCTTGCTCAGAAAATGGTTGGCCGTGCATGTGGCGTAGACGGTATTCGCCCAGGTACTTACTGCGAACCTAAAATGACCACTGTTGGCTCTCAAGATACAACCGGTCCTATGACTCGTGATGAACTTAAAGACTTAGCTTGTTTAGGTTTCTCTGCTGATTTGACTATGCAATCTTTCTGTCACACAGCGGCTTACCCTAAGCCAATTGATATTGAAACTCAGCATACCTTGCCAGACTTTATTATGAACCGTGGCGGTGTATCGCTGCGTGCCGGTGACGGTATTATTCACTCGTGGTTAAACCGTATGTTGTTGCCTGATACTGTGGGCACAGGTGGTGATTCTCATACACGTTTCCCGATTGGTATTTCATTCCCAGCGGGTTCTGGTTTGGTCGCTTTTGCTGCAGCAACCGGTGTTATGCCGCTTGATATGCCAGAGTCAATCTTGGTACGTTTTAAAGGCAAAATGCAACCTGGTATTACGTTACGTGACTTAGTGCATGCCATTCCTTTATATGGTATCGAACAAGGTTTATTGACGGTTGCCAAAAAAGGCAAAATTAATGCTTTCTCTGGTCGTATATTAGAAATTGAAGGTTTGAACGACTTAACAGTTGAACAAGCTTTTGAATTGTCTGATGCTTCTGCCGAACGATCAGCGGCGGGTTGTACTATCAAACTATCTGATGAGTCTATCGCTGAATACCTCACCTCTAACGTCACTATGTTGCGCTGGATGATCAACGAAGGTTACGGTGATGTGCGAACATTAGAACGCCGTGCTCGTAAGATGGAAGAGTGGTTGGCTAAGCCTGAATTGATGCGCGCTGATGCCGATGCTGAATATGTTGAAATCGTCGAAATTGATTTGGCTGATATTAAAGAGCCTATTCTATGCTGCCCGAACGATCCAGATGATGCCAAAACTTTGTCTGACGTCTCAGGTAACAAAATTGATGAAGTCTTTATCGGTTCTTGTATGACCAATATCGGTCACTTCCGTGCAGCAGGTAAGTTGTTACAGCAGTTTGAAGGCACATTGCCAACCCGTTTATGGATGTCACCCCCTACCAAAATGGATCAAGCTCAGTTAACCGAAGAAGGCTATTACGATATTTATGCTAATGCTGGTGTACGTCTTGAGATGTCTGGCTGCTCACTTTGCATGGGCAACCAAGCAAGGGTAGAGCCAAATTCAACCGTACTGTCTACCTCGACTCGTAACTTTCCTAACCGTTTAGGTGATGGCGCAAATGTTTATTTGTGTTCAGCTGAAATAGCGGCGGTGGGTGCGATTATGGGTAAAATTCCCTCTACAGAAGAATACATGACTTACGCTACTAAGATTGAATCCATGTCAGCTGAAGTGTTTAAATACTTAAACTTCGACCGTATGGACGCGTTCAAAAAAGCGGCAGAAGAAGCAAAAGCGAATATTATTCCAGCGCTAAATATTGCCTAGTTTTTAACGGGTCAATAAAAACCGGTATAGCCTTATGGGCGTACCGTTTTTTTGTCTTTTTTAACCACTTTGAACTTTTGATACTTTTGTTATTCAGATGAGTAACAGTTTATTGGTAGGAATACTTTATGACATCTTTAGTCAAGGCCTTATTGCTTGTCTTTATTTCTAGCCTGACCTTTGCGAGTCAAGCAGACTCAGTATTTCCACAGATTCAGGTGCAAGTTAAACAAAATGTCTACGCGTTAGAATATGCCAATACTTTTGAGTTGCGGGCGCAAGGCTTAATGCATAGAGAAGAAATGTGTGAGAGCTGTGGCATGTTGTTCAATTTCCAGCAAGTCAAGCACGCAGGCATGTGGATGAAAAATACTCTTATCCCCCTTGATGTCGCTTTTATTCGTCCAGATGGCAAAATCACTGATATCAAAGCCATGCAGCCTCACGACTTAACCACCACCGGTTCTTCTGAGCAAGTGCTTTACGCGTGGGAAATGAATCAAGGATGGTTTGCGCAAAACGGTATCCAAATAGGGGATACCGTGGTTATCCCACTTAAGAATGGGCCATAATGAAAGTTTGGGATAAATCTTAGGCTGTGTAATCTGCTTAAATTCGACAGTGCTTTTACCAAAATAGCCTGATCAAGACGAATATACTATTCCAAAAAAGTTGATCCTCACATGAATTTTTATTTTTTAATTATATACAAAAACTGCTATTTTCATGAGTAACAGAATTTAGATTATGAGTAAAAAAAACAGTGAGTAACACCGCGATTAATAACCTGAATATCGCCAAATTTGGTGGCACCAGCGTGGCAAATTTTGCTGCCATGCAAAATTGTGCAAAAATCATTAAAAACAACCCTAATACAAAAGTAGTGGTTGTCAGCGCATCAGCAGGTGTCACTAATCTGTTAGTCGATATTGCCCATACGGCTATGTCTAAAGAACAAATCAAACAAAAGCTAACTGAGATAGACAGTATTCAGCAAGCTATTTTGCAGGCGCTAGAAAATGCCGTTCAAGTAGAGCCAAAATTACAACAGTTACAAAGTTCTTTATCAGATTTAGCCCTGCACGAAGAAATGCTGCATCGTGCTGATTTAAAAGACGCCTTGTTATCTCATGGCGAAAGAATGTCTTCATTATTATTCAGTGCAGTACTCAATCAATTCGATGTGAAAGCCGAAAATTTTGATGTGCGCAATGTGCTTAAAACCGACAGTGAATTTGGTCAGGCTGTACCTAATCAAGAGCAAATAGGCATAGCGGCCAAACAACTGATGTTGCCTACGCTGCTTGATACCGTGTTAGTTACCCAAGGGTTTGTTGGTGCAGACCAACAAGGCAACACTACTACGTTAGGTCGAGGTGGTTCTGATTTTACCGCAGCTTTGTTAGCAGAAGCATTGAATGCAGACACCTGTGAAATTTGGACAGACGTGATTGGTGTATATACCACCGATCCAAGAATTACAGAGGCCGCACGCCCACTACCAGAACTCAGCTTTGAAGAAGCCGCCGAAATGGCCACTTTTGGCGCCAAGGTATTGCACCCCGCGACGATGGAGCCTGCACTGAGACAAAATATTAAAGTGTTTGTAGGCTCAAGTCGCGAGCCTGAAAAGGGCGGTACTTGGATAGTACGTGATTGCGCAACCGAACCTTCTTATCGAGCCATCACTCGCCGTAAAGAGCAAGTGATGGTCACGGTTAAAACCCCTAAGATGATGTACGCACAGGGCTTCCTGCAAAAAGTGTTTACTATTATTGCCAAACACAAACTCAGTGTTGACCTGATTACCACATCAGAGATATCGGTATCTTTTACCCTAGATAACCCAGCCAACTCAGTACTTGAGCGTCTTAACTTTGAAACCATCGAAGAGCTTAGTGAGTTTTGTGATGTGTTAGTCGAAGAGAGCTACGATCTGGTTACTGTGGTTGGCAACAACATGCACAGCGCTGCGGGTGTTTCTAGCAAGATTTTTGCGGCGGTGGCTGATTACAACTTACGGATGATTTGTTATGGGGCGAATCCGCATAATCTTTCTTTGTTGGTGAGTGATAAGGATAGTCGAGATGTGGTTTGCGCATTACATAGCGCTTTGTTTGAATAGGGGCGGCGGTTAGCAGCGAGTTGCTCACCTGATCAAAAGTCTTATTAATCAAGTAATACCATTAATCAAAATAAATTGGCATATGGAATATGCTCAGAAAAGAGCTCATCAAGGCTACAACGTTTCGCCCTTCGAATAGATTTAACTTGCGCCCACTTTTTCTCTATTGGTATTAGTTCTTGTTGACTGGTTTTTACGTAGTCTAGCTCAACAACACTTAGTTGGAGCATAGCCTAATGAAAAATTAAACATAGCCTAATGAAAAATTAAACTTGGGTCGCTAAGTCATCTAAAATACTAATCAGTTGGCCACTGGCTTGCTCCATTTTTTCAAAAGAC
This sequence comes from Paraglaciecola arctica, assembly GCA_003232445.1. GTDB lineage: Bacteria > Pseudomonadota > Gammaproteobacteria > Enterobacterales > Alteromonadaceae > Paraglaciecola > Paraglaciecola arctica_A. The sequence goes on along the minus strand of QIJM01000466.1, from coordinate 10,760 downwards.
ATTAAACTTTGTTTGATATCATCACCTTGTAATTGTTTTAAAGCAGCGATGCCATGTAGGTGTACATCGGCATGAGGTCTTTCAAGTGCTTTAAAAGACGAACTTTTTTGGTATTTGCGTGATTGTTCGCTGTTAACCCATTGTCCTAACCTACATTGTTTATGATCTACGAATGAATCTGCAGATTTCTGAGAACGACCTAACGCCACTTCATATACTTCGCCTTTCCAAACGATATGATCTAACTTCACAGTCTGAATAAAGCTTCTATCTGTTACTCCTACAATGGATGATTTCATTGCGCCGACTGAGCTGTTAATACCACTATAACTATCGTTTAAGCCAGCAATGGTATTAGATAATTCAACGTTTGACTCTTCAAGTGCCGTCGCAAATTTAGCACCTGACTCAGTATCTTGTTTAATTCTGGCAATCAGCCCACCTACTTCTTCTGCAGATTTGCTGGTATTACTTGCCAAGCTTCTTACTTCATCAGCTACAACAGAAAAACCTCGACCAGCATCGCCAGCCCTTGCCGCTTCAATTGCCGCATTAAGTGCTAACAAATTGGTTTGGTCGGATATTTTAGATATGGTCTCTACAAATGAATTAATGCTGTCGGCAATGGCTTCTAAGTTAGCCATGCTTTGTGACATGTTTTGCATTTTTTCGGTCATTTGCTCCATGCCACCAGCAATACCTGTTATCGATTCTTGACCGCTATCTAATACTTGGTTCAGCTCATCAATGGATTGAGATTCGTCATGGATCATTTCATATGAAGACAGAACAGACTCTCTTATACTTGTCACCTGACCAATACAATCAAGTAAGTTGGGCCAAATCTGCTTGTCAAAACTTGCTTCTTCTTGGATGGCTGAAGCTGCTTTCACATGACTTAATTCAGCAATGAGGTCTTCGTTCTCAGTTTTATAGCGATTTTTTTCTGCTTCTATATGAGCTAATTTTTGTTCTAATTCAACATATCTGCTTTTACTGACCAACATGAATTGAGGCTCCATATATTTAATAAATAATAAAGGTCCAATGACCCTTTTTGTAACTAGCAATAATTTATAACATAACTTCGATTTCAAGCACTGTGTAATTATCTAACTATTTTAGTTTTCGGCTGATTGGCGCAGAACTGAACCTATTCTGCTGTTTAAATAAAACACCTATTCTGCTGTTTAAATAAAACACTGCGCCCATTCGAGCTTTTAGCCGTTTTGATTGTGTGCTCTTCTCAAGAGAAATAGTAGGGCACACAATAGTATAGCGCTAATTGTTAGGATGGATTGGTATTATTATATTTGTTTGATTTGCATAGAGTGTTTGGTTACTCGATTATTGAAGCTAGTGCTTTATAAACTTGATTTTATAGGCTGTCAGGTCATATAAGTGACGATGAAAAGTAAAGCGTCAGTGTCAGTGCTTCAATTCAAACTTTTTTAGACACTTTATTATGTATTTTGGCCCAGCTATCAGGGAACTTACCTTGTAGTACATATGAGAACGATATGAGCTCTGCTATCACATGGTAAAGCTGGTCAGGGATTTCTTGACCTAAGTCTAAGGTGGCTAGAAAGTCGCTAAGGTAAGGGTCTTCATGCACCAACACTCCGTTTTGTCTGGCAAGTGCAATAATTTCTTCCGCCAAGTCGCCAAAGCCTTTGGCTATAATTGTGGGTGCTCCACCGGATGAAGTTCCATCTTGGTTATTTTGCTGGTACTTAAGGCCTACGGCGCTTTTTTGCCTAGACTTTTTTGATGGGTTATCTGTCATTAAAATCTAGGTCTCTTAAGCTTTAGCTTGGAACATGTGATAAGGACGTTGTTGCAGAGTATCTGGAATTTTTCCTAACTGGCACTGGCTTTTACTCACTTCAATGCCAAGGGAGTCAAGCTTTCTGCGTAACAACGGCAGGTAATTCATTACTTGAATTTGCACTGCTTCATTGGAGGCGTAAAAATTTATTTCTAAAGTGTCAGATCTCAGTTTGGCTTTTGTTAATAACTCTCCCAATTCACCAACGGCTAATTTCATAGTGAGTTGCCATGTTTTATTGCTTTGCTCATCAGCAGATGGGTCTTCTTTACTGTTTTCTTCTCGTTTGATCAACAATTCAATATCTTTGATAGTACCGCCCAAAGCTGAAGGCAAATTGTAATAGAAGGTTTCTTGACCTTGGATCATGTGTTCTGCGTTGCTTAGTTTGTTTGTTTGATGACCAGATAACAAACGACCAATTTCCTTCATTAATTGGTGTTTTTGTTCCAATTGTGACATCTCACTCATTGCTTTTTGGGTCACATTTGGTTTGACCTTTCTGCCGCCGCGTAACACATTATTTAATGTTGCCGTAATATATTCAGTACGACTTGACTGATTACGTGTCAGTCTTGCACTGAGAGATATTTGTAACAGGGTGACCAAACCACTCATTAAGCCTTGGCTTGATGTGGGGTTAATCATTTGTAACGCGGACAAATTAAGTGCTGGGGTGGTGAGTAATTGTCTTATTTGATTAACGTCTTGTTCTTTACCTTGGGGCAGCGCTTGTTTAATTTGTTGTAACACTTGCTCAACTAATTGTTTGCTTGGTTGCTCGGTTGCGCCCTTAAAAAAGTCGACATCAATTAAGGCTTTTTCTACTGATTGTAGGGTGATGGCAGGTGCTTCTGCTTTAGCCTGAACGATACGCAATAAACTTTGCACTAGATTAATCTGTTCTGGTTTGTTGGCAAGTAGACTCGGGCTAATGACACTTTGCGGCAAAGGTTTTTCTTGTACTATAGCCAGTAAATTAGACATTGCCTCTTTCATGCTTAATCTGATTTCTGGGGACTGACTGCCATCCACGGGTGGCACGATAGACCTTAATTTATTATCAATGATCGTATTCTGCACTACCTCTGTGTTTGACCTTTGAATATTTAGCTTACGTTCTGAGCGAGCTGCTTGAAGAGGCGGCTGGATCGGTTTGTTGGTATCAGTAGGCAAATCCAGTAGTTTAATGACGGCTTGTTGATTCGGCAATTTAAGTGGTGCTAATGCCTGAGCAATCTCTTTAGTGACTGGAATGTTCGCCACAGGTTTAGTGCTTTGTAGCAACAAATTAATTTCGCCATTCGATTTTATTTGTAGAGATATCTTATCTATAGGTAAAGCCTGTAGTTTTTGTATCAGCTCTTGGTTTTGTTCATTATTGATTTTACTCAGTTGCTGTAAAACTGGCTTAATGGGTAGTTCAAAGTTAACCGGTTGAGTTAGGTTAGGTTCGCGCAAACTGGCTTTGATTATAGGTGTGGCGAGTAAAGGGGAGAGTATACTTTGTTGATCTTTAGCGACTCTAATCTCGGCAGTGGAGGTTACCCGTGTTTTTGTCACAGCGACATTAATCAGAGACGTTTGTGCTAAAAGCTGACTAGTTATTTTATTTGGCGCAAGCTGAGGAAGAAGTGGGGAAGTCGCTAGTTGGCTTTTTAACTGCACCCTATCTTCGGTGGAATTTGGTGACTGATTAGGCGCATCCGTTTTATTTTGGACAATAGTAAGTTGCCAATTGTTGCCTTTTGGAGTGATGTCAAGAGTGACTTTTTCGCCTACTGTAAACTGATTTAATTGTTTGACCTGTAACGTCACCTCGACCGGTGGACGTTGGTCAGTCAGGCTTAACCTGAGGATATTTTGCTGATTAGGCACGCTTGTGTTTTTTGCTTCTATGGAACGGGTTGTAGCTTGTGGCTTGAGTAATCCTGAGGGTGTTGGGGTACTTAGTTGTTCTTTGGGTAATACCGATAATACTGTGGCATTAATCGCGGGTAGTTTATTTATTGTATCTGACGTAGTCAGCAGATTACTGGGGATTAATTGTTTTGCGGGTAACCTTAATAAACTTTGCAGTTGTTGCTCAGTGAGCGAAATAACACTGGTTAATTTGGCACTTGTTTGAGAAAAAAACGCCAAGGAAGGACTATTTTCTAGGGATAATTTAACTTGGTGAGTTTGACCTTCAGCTAACTTTCCTTTGATCTCTGGATTAGCGAGTAAAACCACTTTATTCAGTAAAACAGTGCTTTTATTTAAACTTAAAACGTTACCGGCTAGGTGTTTTACCAATACATCAACCCCTTGTCTAGCCACCTCAGATGTAGGGGCTAATTGACTTAGTTGAGCCAATGCCTGAGAGATGGTTGCTTGGGAAGATTGTGAAATGTCAGGCATATAAAAGTTATCGGCTGATATTAAGAAGTATGAGTTAAATCACAGTTTACCCGCAATTAACGTATATTGACTAATCACCTTGTTTATTCTTCGTACTTTGTTGGGTATATCATGCCTACTCTTCCGATTATTTTGTTATCAATTACCACAATATGTAGTTTTTAGCTGGTAGGGGGCAAACCCTATGATATTATTGTCGGCCAATTTGCGGCACTCTTTTATAGAGGAAACGAGGATACGTTTGGCGGTACTTTCTGTAACTAATTTATCTGTAGTCAAAAGAGATAGGTTATTGTTTGAAAACTTAAACTTTGCTGTTGAGCAAGGTGGTTTACTGTACGTCAAAGGGCAAAATGGAGCGGGTAAAACCAGTATGCTTAGAGTACTGGCTGGTTTAGTTGACGCTGAGAGTGGCGACGTGTATTTCTCTCAACAAAACATCAAAGATTGTCGCGAAAATTATCATCAACATTTAGTCTATTTTGGTCACAAGTTGGGAGTGAGTCAGACCTTAAGTGCGGTGGAAAATTTGCAGTATTGGTGCAAGCAGCATCAGGTTATTATTTCACTCGATACAATTTTAAGCACTTTGGCTCAGCTTAATTTAGTCGGGTTAGAAGATATCCCAGTAGCCAATTTGTCTGCTGGACAGCAGCGTAGGGTAGCATTGGCAAGGTTTTGGTTTAAACAAAATGCAAAATTATGGATTTTGGATGAACCTTTTACTGCCCTTGATACCCAAGGTGTTGAGTTGTTAAGTAAACAAATCACTAAATTTCTCGGCGCAGGTGGAGCCGTGGTAATGACTTCTCATCAAGCTTTGCGTTTAGATTATCCAATTAATGAACTGACCTTGGAGTATCGGATTTAGTGGCAGTATTGATGGCTATTTTAAAGCGCGACTTAGCCTTGGCTTATAGGCAGAGAGCTGAGTTGATGCAGCCCATGTTATTTTTTATTTTGGTGATCAGCCTATTTCCACTAAGTGTGGGGCCTGGATCAAAAATATTACAACTTATTGGTCCTGGGGTCATTTGGGTTGCTGCTATATTGTCTTCGCTGTTAGGTTTAGAGCGGTTGTTTCGTGATGATTTCCAAGATGGATCATTAGAACAGCTTATGTTGTCCAGTACCTCATTACCTGCGGCTGCTTTGGTCAAAGTTGTGGCTCATTGGTTAACCAGTATTCTACCATTGATCATAATATCGCCTTTATTGGCGTTGTTTTTACACTTGAGTGAACCTATGTATTGGGCATTGTTAAAAACCTTGTTATTAGGCACTCCTTTATTGAGCCTAATTGGTGGCATAGCCGTAGGATTGACTGTTGGATTAAATCGCGGTGGTGTGCTGTTGGCTTTATTGCTACTACCCGTGTTTATTCCTTTGTTAATCTTTGCTACGTCTGCCGTGGAATCGGCCTCAATGCAATTGCAATATAGTGCACAACTGGCGATCATTGGTGCTATGTTCCTTTTCTCTTTAGCTTTGGCACCCTTTGCTATCGCTTATGCACTTAGAGTGAGTCAAAACTGATGTGGAAGTGGTTACATCCTTACGCCAAAACTGAACGGACTTATCACTTATGCCAAAGGTTGTTGCCTTGGTTTAGTCTGTTGGGTTTGGCAGTGATTTTATTTGCAACTGTTTGGGGATTGGCCTTTGCCCCAACGGATTATCAGCAAAGTGAAGCCTACCGAATTATCTATGTGCATGTACCTAGTGCAGTGCTCTCAAAAAGCCTATACAGCGCTATGGCCATCGCTGCTTTTATTGGGTTGGTCTGGCAAGTTAAAACGTCTTTTATGGCGATGATAGCCTTGGCACCTATAGGTGTGATGGTGACTTTTGTTTCTCTTATTACCGGTGCCGCGTGGGGTAAACCTATGTGGGGCACATGGTGGGAGTGGGATGCCCGATTAACCTCACAACTCATACTATTGTTTTTGTTTCTCGGAGTGATTTCTTTATACAAGGCTTTTGAAGATAAACAACAGGCGGGTAAAGCGGCTGGGGTAATGGCTGTATTGGGCGTGATCAATCTGCCGATCATTCATTACTCAGTTGAATGGTGGAATACTCTGCATCAAGGCGCCACCATAATGAAATTTGGTAAACCTTCTATGCCCGCAGAAATGTTATGGCCACTTTTACTGTCTATTTTAGGTTGGGCACTCGTCAGCGGCGCTATTTTTTTACTGCGTATGCAAAATGAAATTCTACAACGAGAACTTAGGCGCCCGTGGGTGGTGGCCTTGGCAAATAAAAGTTCAGCCTTAAGTGAGGGCAAATAATGCATTTTGAAGATATCAGCAGTTTCTTTGATATGGCCGGTTACGGTCTATACGTATGGTTGTCTTTTGGTGCCGCAGCCTTAAGTTTGTTGGTTTTGTGGTTAGACTCGCTTTTTTCAAAACGAACATTATTGACTCAAGTATTGAGCGAACAAGCAAGGCAAGCGCGAATTAAAGCGGCGGCTGAACAAAGTAGTAACGGAGAGACAGTATGAACCCAAGGCGTCAAAAACGTTTGATGGCAGTATCTGCAATCTTACTGGTAGTGGGTGGTGCAATTGGTTTGATGTTGTATTCACTTAACCAAAATATCGATTTATTTTATACCCCTTCTGAAATTATTGAGGGTAAAGAAGGCAAGATCCCGCCTGTTGGCCAGAGGTTACGGATTGGCGGCATAGTGGTACCTGGAACAGTAAAGCGAGATCAAAAAACCCTAGCGGTAAGCTTTGATTTAGTGGATATCGGTCCTGCAGTGACGGTGAGCTATCAAGGTATTTTACCCGACTTGTTTCGAGAAGGTCAGGGCATTGTCGCAACAGGTGTGTTGACTAAAAATAACTATATTGATGCACATGAAGTGCTGGCCAAACATGATGAAGAATATATGCCGCCAGAGCTGGCAGAAAAAATGAAAGGCATTAAACATATTAAACCACAGCAAGCTAATTACGGTAAAACTGAGGCAGGTGAATAATTATGTTAGCTGAATTAGGTAATTTCGCTTTAGTTCTGGCCCTGATGATGGGCATATTGTTATCCATTTATCCTATGTGGGGCGCCTATAAAAATCATTCACAAATGATGGCCATGGCGAAACCTTTGGCAATTGGCATGTTTGTATTTACCGCTTTTGCTTATGGTTGCCTGACTCATGGTTTTATTACCGATGACTTTAGTTTGGCTTATGTGGCGAATACTTCGAACAGTACATTGCCGATTCATTACAAAATCACCGCTGTGTGGGGTGGACATGAGGGCTCATTTTTATTATGGGTGCTGATTTTTTCTATTTGGACAGTGGCAGTGGCACTTTTTAGTAAGGCTATCCCCATCAAAATGGTCGCCAGAGTGTTATCTATCTTAGGTATGGTGGGCATTGGCTTTTACTTGTTTATGTTGCTTACTTCTAACCCATTTGATCGCCTATTACCTTTTTTCCCTATTGATGGCAAAGACTTAAACCCACTGTTGCAAGATTTTGGCATGATCATTCATCCCCCTTTGTTATATATGGGCTATGTGGGTTTCTCTGTCGCTTTTGCCTTTGCTCTTGCTGCATTGATTTCTGGCCAACTAGATTCTACATGGGCGCGCTGGTCTAGGCCATGGACTATTGCTGCGTGGTCTTTTTTGACCGTGGGTATTTCACTGGGCAGTTGGTGGGCCTACTACGAACTAGGTTGGGGTGGCTGGTGGTTTTGGGATCCAGTTGAAAATGCCTCATTTATGCCTTGGCTGGTCGGCACTGCGTTGATCCATAGTTTGGCTGTCACCGAAAAACGCAAAGTGTTTAAGTCTTGGACAGTCTTGTTGGCTATATCTGCGTTTTCATTAAGCCTGCTAGGAACGTTTTTAGTGCGTTCAGGCGTATTGGTTTCAGTGCATTCATTTGCTAGCGACCCTAGTCGTGGCTTGTTTATTCTTGGCTTGTTAGTTGTGATTATCGGCGGTTCATTAGGCTTGTATGCCTATAGAGCGCCGCAACTAAAAGGCAGTGGCAGATACCAACTGTTTTCAAGAGAAGTATTATTGATTGGTAATAACGTGTTCTTAACCGCTGCTACTTTAGTTGTGTTGTTAGGTACCTTATTACCTTTGGTTCACAAAGAAATAGGTATGGGATCTATTTCCATCGGTGAACCATTCTTTAATCAAATGTTTACTTATCTGATTGTGCCATTTGTGTTGTTTATGGGCATAGGCCCACTGTCACGCTGGAAAAACCAATCAGCACAAGCTCTCTATAAACAATTGTTGATTGCCTTTGGTTTAAGTGTGTCAGCTGGCATATTGGTTAATGCTAGTTTCGAACAATCCAGTTATATGGCAGCGTTAGGCTTAGTCATGAGTTTTTGGATTATTATTACGACTATCATGGAGATCCGTCAGCGCATTCGACCTCAGGTGGCGTCAGGCAAATTGACTATTTTACACAGTCTACAAAAGCTCACTCCTAGCCATTGGGGCATGGTATCGGGTCATCTCGGTTTTGCCGTGACACTTATTGGTATTGCATTAGTTAGTGCATATGATGAAGAGCGAAATGTCAGAATGGCGGTGGGAGATGGGGTCACCTTACAAGGTTATGAATTCGTATTTAAAGGTGTTTCAGAATTTGCCGGTCCTAATTATACGGCGGATGTTGGGCATGTAGATGTGTACCAAAAGAGTGAAAAAATCACATCACTTTATCCTGAAAAGCGTTTTTATCCGGTACAACGAAATGTGATGACCGAAGCAGGTATAGACTCTGGTTTAACACGAGATTTATTTGTGGCATTGGGCGAGCAGCTAAAAAATGGCGATTGGTCATTACGTATCTACGTCAAACCTTTTGTTAACTGGATATGGCTAGGGACATTTATTATGGCGTTTGGCGGTGTGTTGTCCATCAGTGATAGGCGTTATCGTATGGCAAAGATTGCGGAAAAACCCAAAAATAATAAAACACAAAGTCCCACTTTGACGGAGCAACCATCTTGAAAAAAATCGCTTTATATCTAATTCCTTTGGGACTGTTTTTAGGCGTGTGTATATTTTTGTATCAAGGGTTGTTTTCTGATCCAAGAGATCATCAATCTAGCTTACTTGAAAAGTCCATGCCTGAATTTGTTTTGCCTGATTTGATGAACATCGAGCAGACATATACTCAAGAGGTATTTCTTGGCAAAGTCACTTTACTCAATGTTTGGGGAGTATGGTGCATCACATGCGCAATTGAGTTGCCTTACCTCAAACAGTTGCAAGATGAGGGTAAACATATTGTGGGTTTGTACTATGACCAAGATATTGATCCTGATTTTGGGATTAAAACGGTCGAACGAGTACAGCAGGAAGTCACAGACAAACTCAACCAATTAGGTAACCCTTATGCCTACAATATTTTTGATGTAAAACGAGATTTATCACTGGATCTTGGGGTAACAGGTGCGCCGGAAACATTTTTGATTGACCAACAAGGCAAGATACGTTTGCACCATATTGGGGATATCAATCCGCGGGTTTGGAATAAAAAATTTGCACCTCTATATGACGTGTTGATAGCGCAATGAATCGATTAGTAAACACTTTATGTATGCTTATGCTGGCATGTTTTGGCAGCCTAGTATTAGCCGTGGAAGATGAATTTCACTTTGACTCGCCTGAACAAAGTGCATTGTTTTTGGACTTAACCAAAGAATTACGTTGTCCTAAATGTCAGAACCAAAACATAGCAGATTCTGATGCGATGATAGCAGTGGATTTAAGACGTAAGGTTCATGAGTTGCTGCAAAAAGGTTACGACTCAGAGCAGGTCATTGATTTTATGAAACAACGGTACGGTGACTTTGTGTATTACCAACCCCCAGTTAACCCTATGACAATTTGGTTATGGTTATTGCCTGCATTGTTTATTTTTGTTGCTTTGGCTGGGATAGTTATCACTCGCAAACGCCAAATACCAGAGATAGACAACGAACAGCTAGCCAAAGCACAAGCAATATTGGAGCATGACGAGTGAGTTTATTTTATCTAGGTGCGGTGCTGTCTGTTGTTATTTGCCTATTGTTTATTGTTTTTCCTTGGTTGAGAAAAAACGGAGGTGACTCTGCCAGTACCTTAACCAATAAGAGTTTAATCAAACAACGTTTAAATGAATTACACACCGAGCAGCAGCAAGGTTTGCTGAGCGATACTGATAGGCTGCAATCAGAAAATGAGTTAAAACTTGCTTTGTTAGATGAGATGAAAACCAGTGAAAGCAATGAGACTAGTGTGGGTATTGTTATTTCAATTGGCGCATTGGTTAGTTTGTCGGTAGGGTTAGGTGTGTATCTATATGCGAATCAAATTCAACGTATTGATCAATGGCAGATTGCGCAACAACAAACGAGCGAACTTGGGCAGCGAATGATTAAAGGTGATGAAAGCCTTAATTTACACGATTTACAAACGTTTGCCTTAGGCCTGAGAACAAAATTGCTAGACACCCCAGAAGATGCCACTGGCTGGATGTTGTTAGGCCGAGTATCTGG
>QIJM01000615.1 GCA_003232445.1 Paraglaciecola arctica | reverse complement strand
TCATAGAATACAAAACGATGCCAAACATAAAAATCAGCGAACAGGCCGATAAAATGTTGAGCAGACAAGTGGATGAACTGAATCCCACTATTTCTGCAGACTACTTTTTAACTGGCACCTACACGCTGCAAGAAAACACCACTATGGTTAACATTAGGCTAATACAAATCCCAGACAACATTGTACTGGCGGCGGCAACAGATTATGTGCCAAATGATGCGATGTGGAGCCAAGCAAAAATCAGCATGAAACACAATCAGATATACCGTAACGCTTACTAAATTAAGTATTGAATAAACCAAACCATCATTGCCCTATTTTAACTAAAGCAGTGATTTGCAGTAACCTTTGATTGGCATTTAATTTGCTTCATTAAATTTGCTAAGAGCAGGGTTATGAGTACAGAGCCTTAAGTGGCCTAATGCATCACATATGAGGAACAGTGACATGGCAATAAAAAATCTCAGTCTATTGGCCGCTTTAGTCTTAAGCGGTTGTGCTGTTTTTGAACCTCTTGACGATATGTTTAGTCTTGACGAACAAGTTCAAGATACTGAGTTTACTCAAGACCTCGATGATGGCTCGGCCTTAGCTTCAAGCGTGGGTTTTAAGAACCAGTTCAGACAAAATTTTCAACAACAAAATGATCTTGTAACGATTGCAGAGCTAAAAGAAACCTTGCGGCACCAAAACGCATACGATATCAATCATTACGTTCGAGGTTTAATGCAGGATTTGGTTGCCAATCTGCAATATGTGAATTCCACCACACCGGTTGCTGTGGTCAGTTTTGTGATGTTAAACAGTGACTACAACAACTCTAACCTATTGGGCATACAAATAGCCGAGAGCTTAATTCATGAAGTGCATAAATTTGGTATTCCTGTGATTGATTTTAAAACCACTGGTTATATCAGAGTCACCGCACAAGGTGACTTTGCTTTCAGTAAAGATTACGAAGACTTTAGCGGCGATATGCCAGCACGTTATATAGTAGGCGGCACTATGCTCAAACACACAGATGGATATTTAATCAATGCCCGTATTGTGGGAGTAAAATCACAAGCAGTAGTGGCTTCTGCCCAAAGTTTTATACCCAATAGTGTATCAGATCCAATTTTAATGATGTCAGCAGCACCAAAACCATCCGATTTAAACGAAACCGTTGAATTGGGGAGTGTGGCATCTCCCATGGATAAGATTGCCAAAAACGCGTCTTCAAACAGAGTCTCTTTAATTCAAGAATAGGGTTTAAAGATGAAGAGCTTAAAAACTTACTGCATTTATTTGGAAGTAATACAATGTTAAATATAACAAAATTATTGGGTGTTTTACTGTTAGGCACGACACTGAGTGCTTGCTCAACATTGCAACTTTTGAAGGGCATCATGGATCCTCTGAGTAACAATAACATCCAGAGTACACACAGTGGAAGGCTTTGCGCCAACGATGACGGCACTTTCTATACCTGCCAAGATATGAGCGTAGAAAATACAAAAAGTGAGTCTCACTCAAGTTTATTTACCACTGATTTACATTTTAATAGACTAGGCGAATATACCGAACAAATGGCAGCAGACTTGCAAAATGATGTACGAGGCATGCAAGTTGACCAACCCATAGTGGTGGCTTCTTTTGTGCATTTAGACTCGTCATTACAAACCACCAATACACTAGGTATCCAGTTAGCCGAATCGTTTATCAACGATCTGCAACAAATAGGGCTGCCCGTCGCCGATCATAAACTAATGGGTGTACTTGATATTAACAACAAAGGTGACTTTGCATTTTCACGGGACATGGGGCAATTTTATAACGAAGTTAATATAGGTTATGTGTTAACAGGCACAATGGTAAAAAACAGTAAAGGCATGGTTGTAAACGCACGTCTGATTAACTTTACAACCAACAAAGTGGTGGCCTCTTCATCCAAGTTTTTACCTAATATCGTCATCAATGAACTTCGGTAGACAACATGCTTAGTTACTAAGCATTGATTACCAACAATGCCTATAAACCAAAATATGATACTGTTTATTAAAATAGACAGTATCATTTTCTAAATTCTATTTACCATAACCAGTGACATCCGCCACGTCCAATTTGGCTAGTTGCTGGAGTTGCTGGATTAACCATGATTGCCCCTAAATACACAACCTTGATTTGAACCTATTTACGATTAATAGAATTGATCATATAGGATCCATTTTAATTGCATTCAGCTTCATCAGTTTTTTACGGTAAGCTTTATCAAGAAAGTCAGGGCTATGTAAATAGCGATGTTGAATCATTATAAGTGGCAATGAAACTCTAGGATCCCGATTTAAAATCGATTCATCGCCAAAGTGCCTACATGTTCCATTTAGATAAGTATGAATTTTTAAGTCATGGATTAATTTTCACTTATCATTACTCAATGAATACTAATACAATATTCAAATATTTTTATAACATAGTGGTGGACAAATTCCATTCGTCTAATTGACAAGCCGCGATAGAGTTGGCCTTATAACTTTCAACTCTATTCATAGGAGTAAATACATGCTGCAATTGTTTATTATAAATATCACCAGGGAATGTCGAAACTTGTATACCATCCTCAAGCTTTATTAATTTACCCACCAGCCTGACTTGAACTTGATTACCTATAATTTCATTCACCGTACCAAACTCATTTTGCTCGTAATGACACACTTGATCACCAATAGCTAAGGGGTGATCTTTAATCTGCAACCAATTTTGCAAACGCACCTCTTGGCGGTGATCATTTAGCACAAGCAGGGTTTCATCTGCGGTTGGGGTAATAATGCCACCCTCTGCCACATTAAGGGAATTAATGCCATCCTCTGCCACATTAAGGGAACTAATGCCATCCTCTGCCACATTAAGGGAACTAATGCCATCCTCTGAAACCTTATGTGAATTAAATGCCTCTTGAGATTGAGCGAGTAGGCTTCCATAAAATTGTTCAGGGTCATTCAAAAACGTAATTAAACTCTCTTGAGTCAAGGCTAATGTCAAAAACTGACTCATACTTGCCAAATCATTAAATTTCTGTTCTTTGTGGATCAACCAGTTAAAATATCGAGTTGCAGTAATGGGAGACAACTCATATAAAGCGTTGATATTATCGTTTTGCAGTACTACATCCCCATAAAATTTAAACAGCTCAAACTCATGTTGCTCAAAGTAGAGGTTTAGCATAGTGCTACTTTCTTGACTATTGCTAAAATACTCCGTTAATTGTATGCAAACAGGTAAACAAATATACTTATTCTGAAAAGTCGGTCGGATAAGGTTTAGCTCAAACGGTGTTTCTTGTTGGCTAAGATGAATATCTGTCAATATGAACCTTTCAATATCTGATTGCCTGTCCACCGCTAATTTACCCACGATAGTAAACGGGTTATTGGTGGTTGAGTTGTCGATATATTTTGCTAACTCTTGCCACTTTTTAACCACTAAGGCATGATCTTGCCCCACTATATCCAGTCGTGATTGACAACCAAACAGGCAAAATGAAACAACCGTCCAGATAATTGGGTTTACTCTAAGGAACTGCTTCAAAACTGATACCATCCTCTATCTCAATTAAGAAACTTGAATTAAAACTTTGCGCACTTGATGTGGTCAATGTCCCTCCAATAACAATATGAATAATACCCGTCGCTCCACCATCAATGGTTTGAAATTGATTGATGATAATAGGCACATCGGGTAATCCGCTCACTTCATAAACCCCTTCAGGTGTATAAGACAAACCCTCTATTAGATTTGAGTAGCTAATAATTCTAAATTCGATTTGTGAGCCAGGATCAGCCACCACAATGTAACGAGCCGGCTCACCGTACCTTTGATCGCTAAAGGGGCAAAGGTTACCTCCAAAATCTGTCAACTCTTTAGTGGCAACATCAAGATGGCAAGAACCTGGTAGTCCTAATAACTCACCAAAATCCAGTATTTGCGATTTATTCACACGGGGTTCTTCTTCGGCCCAGGATTGACTAGACATCAAAATAGCGCTCAACAAAATACATAATCGAAATAATCTAAAGTTAAACACCTTATCTCCTTTCCTATTTAAGTGTCACAGCTGCACTATATAATTGACTCTGATTTACCCAGCCACCCACATTAGCATCTTGTAACGCTTGCTGAGCCTGCGTTCTGGTATCAAAGCCGTTACTAATCAAGCAATACCATATTTCTCCTGCTTGCTTACCTTCTTTCTGTGCCATAAAAACATCACCAATAGCCGCGAAGGGTAAAACTTCTTTAGTGTCTATGGCAGATTGGCTCGCATAAAATTGGATAACCCATGCTTTACTTTGATAGTCACTATTCAACTCAGGCAGCGCATCAGATGTACTGACAACTATCGGTTCGCGTACTGGACTGTCCATAGGCAAAGCGGCCACTTCAACCACTTTTTTGTCTGATACAGGGTCAACCATTTCTTCGCCCTGTAAAATAGTTGTAATCATATATTCCGACGCATTCAACTGGTAACGTTTTATATAAGCATTCGCTTCTGCACGCTGAGCAAAGGCACCTAAATATACTTTATAAATAGTTTGCCACTTATTATTTTGTGTTTTGATGATTTTGGCTTTTGTCGGCGTTCTTGATGAAAACCGCTCAGACAGGGCTTGTGCCGTATCAAAACTCATAAATGCGCCTAATTGAAGAGTAAAACCCGCTGATAATAATGCATTATTATTGGTGGGGTTTATGTTTGGATTATCAATTATCATAGATGCCGATTTAGACATAACAACAGGTACTGTATCTACCTCAGCACTTCCATTGGTTGCACTATCTGGTGTGATATTTGGCTTCTTGATTGCAACATTTTGACTATGCGGCGCCATGATTTTTTGTTTAGTGGGTAGAGTAAAGTAATTTTGACGTTTTTCTGCATTCTCATCCCAAATTAATAACTCAACATTATCTTCGTCAAGTATTATTTCAGATATAGCTTCAGCAGAGCTATCGTCGTCACTTTTTAACTGTCGTAAAAGCAACACTGGCAACTCAATAAAGCCGCCGATACTGGGTGTGGTAAAAGAATACCCCTTAAGTTCAGTAGTCAGGCCTTTGTCTTGTAAGTCTTTTGCACTTATTGCTACCGTATAACTATTTGGTTTTATATCTGTAAACTCAAAATATCCATCACTATCAGTCGATATCTTTTGCAACACATTGTTATCTTTATCAAGCAATTCTATAACTAAATTGCTTACTGGAACTTCACCATTTTCAGCACTTCTGTATACAAACCCCGCCAGCTCAAAATTCAAGTAAAACGGCATATTCACATCAATCACTGCACCAGGATGGGTGTATATCACATAGTCATTGTTAATAGTTTTAGATCCGTTTTTCCATGTTGCGCCGAATCTAACAGGTGTATTAACGGGTACTCCAGGCAAAATTACTCGCCCCTCTTTCCCAGACGTCAAGCCCTCCCATTCAGGACGACCACTAAACGTCACCCCTTCAAGATCATAATCTAAAACATCCGGCATGCCATTGAGTTGCCTGTCCAAATAACTGTGGATATTTAACATAGCCGAATCAGCCGATATACTACTGCTAGTTAACGCACGATTATTATGATAGTCGTAACCTAAGAAAAAATTAACGTTTAGGCCAACACTCCATCTATCTTGGGCATCGTAAGAACTATTAAAACTCAACCTATAATCTGATGTTTCATAAGCCAAACTATGTGAAAACTGCCATTCATTATTTTGGTCGGCAATTGGACGGTAGTTAAAGTTAAAATAATGCTGGTAGCTGAAAGGGTCTCGCCACCTATACTGAGCTCTTATAAAAGACGAATTTAAAATAATGTCAGGTGCATCAGGATTATAAATGAGCTGGGCAGATAATCTAAAGTCCTTAAAAGGGCTACCTGACACCCCAAAGTTACCGAGTAAGCTATCCGTATCTAACGTTTGTTCACCTTGACTCTGCTCAAGTTTAGAATAAGTCAAATCATGGGAAAATCTTAGACGTTTGTAATTATAAAAAATATTATTAGAAAATGAATAAACTCGGTTACCTTGCACATCGCCATAACTCATTCTAAATGTTAGTGGTAAGTTACCCCAATAATTAAAATAACTGGCAGTTAAACGCTGATAATCATTCGAAAGAAGCGACCTACTATTAGGAATACCTAGGTTATTATTTGAATCGTACTTTAATTGAAAAGCAGCACCACCAAAAAGGTTACCGCTTAAAGTAGTTTCCTGAGCAAAATCGCTATCTGCATTAAACGCCAATTGGCTTTCTAACAAAAAGCCAGGTAGGTTCACATAGTTATGCAAAGAAAAAAACTGTTGATTCTTATCTAAGTCTCCTCTGTCCTGAAAAGTTACCCCTACTTGCCATGTATCATTTACGCCATAATCAAAAGATCCACCTATGCTGTTTATAGATAGGCCTCCCGCTTCATTCGAATTATTAAACAACGAACGACTATTATCTAATGCATGAATATTATAGGCCATTTCATTATCAGCTAAAGGATTAGCAATTAATGGATAAGATTTTTGGTAGGTCTCAACTTCTGCAAAAGGCCCATACACTTTGATCTGAAATTCATTAGCCCCATAATAAATGTCAACATCTTCAAATATTAATAAACCTGTTTCAGGTACAGTCACTGCAGCAATAAAGCGACCATTTAAAAATAATTCAGCATCCCAGCCTGGTGTAGCGTCCTGTTCAATATCAATTTTTGAATTACTGCGCCTGTATCCATCAGGCATTCTCTCAAATAAAACACCTACACCTGAGGTACCACCTATAATGCCGGCCCCCAGTGAACTGGAAATATCTCCAAATCGGTATTGATCGAATACCCCTAAAAGTCTGTCGTCAGGGGTGGTTTTGTAACGAGAAAACGTTAACCCTCCTGTTATGTCATTTCCTAGTTCATTATTTAGACTAATTCTAGCTGAATGATAAAACAAGTCAGACACTAGCTGGACTCTGGTTCTTATTTTTTCTTCATTATCTGAAAAATCCATAGACGTAGTCACATCGCCATGAGGTAAGGTAAATAATTTATATTGATCAGGGATAGTAATGGGTAATTTGAGCTTGCCGTCAGCACGTCTTTCAAAATTATAAGCATAAGCTTGATTTATAGAGCGAGTATCTGCCTGCTCCGCCAATTTTGTTATAGGAAACGTATAGCTATTGGTGTTGATGGTTAAGCTTAATTTCGGTTTATTCATTTCAAAATTAACGTCAAAAAGCTCTTCTAAAACAGACTGGCTAATAAATTGATAGTACCCATCTGTACCCCAACTGTTAGATGCGTTAGAAGGATCGCCTTTACTGGTTAACAATCTAAAAACAAAACTTTCTTCCCCTTTCCAAACGGTTAATTGGTCTTCCCTTAACTGGTAACGTAACTTCACCCCGTTTAATAAAGGTTCGATAGCAACAAAAAGTTGGCCATATTGCTCATAACTATCAACCGTCAACCTAGCAGATTTTTTATCTATCTTAACTGAAAGTAACAAATAGTTATCGTCGTTCAATTCAACTTGCGAGAGATCAGCCGCTAAAACAAATAATGGTAAACACAGCATAGCAATCAATACAGAACGCTTTATATTGGCCATAATCACTCTCACAAGACGCTTGAAATTCAATATTTTATTCGTTTAACGAAAAATACGCATAATTCGATTATCAAAGCGTAAACACTAAAATTCTGACACTTTGAACCATGACTTCAAACAAGCAATATAAATGCCAAAATTAATACTAAAATAACAAGGGGGTAAGAGGTCAAAGGACAGAGACCTCTTATTAGATAACGGTAAGCGAGTAAGTTAAAGAACGCTTTTTATATGATTAATGCTACCTCCCTCCTTTGGATTCTCGACAAATCGAATACTGAGATGTTCACTACTTACTCCCTTAGTAGAAAAACTAACGATCTTTTGGGGGGTTTCTGGATACAGCACGAAATGCGTGTTTTTTGAAATGATTTTGTTAGAGCGCATGTCTATTAATTCAACGCGACCATATAACGAGCGAGTCCCTTGCCTTTTGACTGAAAAACCAATGGCGTCATCCGATACTTTAATATCAGCAAATTCTACCGATGCTTCTAACTTAGCGGTTCTCACAATAATCGGTATATTATGTCTCAATCTTGGAACCAGTCCATACTGCACATCACCTCTTTCCTTTGCCAGCTCTGATTGATCAAATATACAATCAACCGCTAAAAAAGCACGAAACTCAGCGGCCTCTACATTAGGTTTGCGTCTCATCCTAAAACGAACAGATTGTGATTTAGCGCCTCCTAAAGAAAAAGTTTTTGGGGAAAACCTAATCAACTGTTTGGCAGAATTTTGCGGAGTGAAGTCTTCTGCTAGAGATATAAGATTGCCATCTTCAGCCACTTCATAGTGTTTTATAAACAAAGTACAATCTTGGCGTTTTGGATCTTTGCTGTACACAATAAAATTTTGTTCTGATTGTTCGTTGTCTAAATACACTCTTAAAGTTGAGATACCAACACCTGCAGATGCAGATAAACTAATGACCATACTCGATAATATTAATATTTTTAGGCTGGTTAAATTCATAAGCTTACCCCTTCTGGCCACGTAATGGTTATATCACCACCTTGCTTAACATCTTCTTTAAACTGTAGTACTAGGTTTTCTTTTTGTATTGATTGAGGCAAATTCATATAAAATGATTTAGTCGTAGTTTCAACGTACATGACCACCGGCGATGAAGTACTAATCACTTCATCATTATCTTTGTTGATTACGTTTACATTACCATACACCGAACGATTACCTACCCGAGATAAATCGAAGGATAGAAGATCATTGTTAATTATAACGTTATCGAAGTTAACTTCAGCCTGTAATTTTTGCGGTCGAACAATCAACGGAATACTGTGTTTTAATTGGGGTTTAATCATAAATGTAGGGCTATCGTTATCTGTCGTCTGGGGCTCCTCAGATTTTATCGCTGAGCAGCCTAAAACCACATAAGAACGATGTTCCATGGCAGGAGTATTAGGCCTTCGGCGCAAGGAAAAACGGATCGTTTGTTTTTTATTAGCGGGTAAAATAAATGATTTAGGCGAGTAACGAATAAAATTATCTGCCGCATAGGGCGGCAACTCCTTGCCAGTGTAGTGAGTCATATTTCCCTTTTCATCAAAACTATTATGAGTCATATTTATATTGCATTCTTGATCGACATGTTCACGATTTGACACAATAAAGTTTGTCATTCCTTGTTCATGATCCACATAAATACGGCGACTAGAAATACCCACAGCGGCCAATGACTGGACACAAAAGACAAAACTTACAAGACCAAGGGTTA
>QIJM01000067.1 GCA_003232445.1 Paraglaciecola arctica | reverse complement strand
TGTTTCTGAATCGCAGGCGGTAAGTAGAAAAACCGTGATTGTAGCTAAGGCCAAACGGCTGAAATAGGATGATTTAATTTGCATAGTTTTTTCTCTTAGTATTTCCGAATGAACTTCCCCATAAAAACTGAAGCTCCTAATTATTTTTTCTACTTTTAAGCGTGATTTCGACACTTTCTTTTCCTTCTAGCCGTTCAAGAAACAAACGCATTGACCGACGAACAAGCCAAGAAGTACTGACGTCGTTATCGACTGCCAATCGTCTAATTTCTTCGTAATCATCAGGATCAACTGTAAGCGTGACACGTTTCATGCACTTTGACATCTTTCGTTTTGGCATAGTTGGCATAGGTATCATACTCCTGATGTATTGGATCATATAGTATCATAACTGATAGGTAACATGAATCATCATATTTAAAGTTATCCACAAAAACTGTGGATATCTTAGTAAACTACCGCTCAATGGCAAATGTATTGTTTAGTTCATAATATAGAAAAGCTCAGAAACAGCCTTCAATGAAGGTTATTGAGACGGAAACCGGCGTTTTATGCCGTTATTGATATCGCTTTCGAACAGACCGCTCAAATAAATGTCCCAGATAAATCGATAAGTCATTGAAATAGCTGACACGCTCAATTATTGTCTTAACATTAACAAATTACTGGCTGAGAATGATAAATTCTACAGCCTCGTTAGCACTACATGGTAGTTTAGATGAAACCGTTAGTTATTTTTTTATCATTAATTTTAACCTTATCAATGACCACAGAAGTTAACGCTAATACGCGAGTAAATGTAGCCGAGGCATTTGACGAAATGAAATCACTAGTTGGTCTTTGGCATAAAGAAGGTGCTGAGAGCTCTAACTTTTTAGTGTCATTTGAATTAATCGCCAACAATTCTGTTTTAGTTGAAACCTGGTTACGTAAAGGAAAAAAACATTCATTTACGATGTACCATTTAGATAATGAAAAATTAATGGCAACTCATTATTGCCCGCAAGGAAATCAACCGAGATTGGTTTTAACTGAAAGCTCTACAATTAACAACTTGAACTTTAGCTTTTTGGATGCAACTAATTTAGTTGATTTATCTGATTCTCATCAGCATTCTTTAGGTTTTGAGTTCCCTATTGATTTGAATAAAATTTTAAGAAAAGAGTCCTATATTAGTGAAAAAGGTGAGGATGTTTCAGAGTTGCTTTTGGTACGTAGAAAGTAGTGCTAATAATGGCATTAACCGGATTCCGAAAATTGGCACTTTTTTTGAAAAAATGACTTCAAAAAAAGTGCCAATTCTCTCCACCAGTTATGCGGGGTGTTATAAATCATAGGAAGTGAGGGAGTAGAAGTTTGAAACCAAAAGTGTTTGTTGCATCATCTGTTGAAGGCTTAGACATAGCTTATCCTTTGCAGGTTAATCTAGAACACGATGCTGATATCACTATATGGAGCCAAGGAGTATTTTCATTATCTGTTACTTCTTTAGACTCAATCACTGAAGCTCTAAACTCATCTGATTTTGGAATATTTGTTTTTAGTCCTGACGATGAAATTCGGATGCGTGGAAGTACAAGTGATACAGTTCGTGATAATGTAATTTTTGAGCTTGGTTTGTTTATTGGAAAACTTGGTAAAAGGCGTTGCTTTATTGTAATGCCAGACAATATTGATTTTCATATCCCTTCGGATTTAGTTGGAGTTACATCGGCTAAGTACTCCGGAAAGAGAGATAAATCAGAGATGGCAGCGTCTTTAGGTCCAGCGTGCCACGAAATTCGTCAAGCAATGAAATTACAAGGCACGTTTAACGAGCCTGAAGTAACTACTAAATGATTTATAATCGGGTAGCCGGAGGTCTCCTCCAGCGTTTCACTTAGGATAGTGAAGCGCAACCCAACCATCACGCAATGAATAAAGCCCTTCAGACTTTAAGTAATCAAGCGATAGAGCTTGGTTGTTCCCCGGAGTTTTAGCACTGCGCCACGGTCTTAGGGCTATCAACGCTAATGCTTAATCTTTTTGTCTTCCGAGTAAATTACAAAAATCGTCGTAGGGTACAGGACGACTAAATAAGAAACCTTGCGCAATATTGCAGTTATTTTGTTTGAGAAAATCTTTTTGTAATGTCGTTTCTACACCTTCGGCTATGACTTCTAATTTTAAGCTGTGTGCCATGGCGATTATCGCAAGTATAATGGTGCCATCACTGTCTTGGCTATTTTCGTTGAGTTCTTTGACGAATGACTTGTCTATTTTTAGCCGGTCAATGGGTAATTTTTGTAAGTAAGCAAGTGAGCTATAACCCGTTCCAAAGTCATCAATTGAGACACTCATGCCTAATTTGCGTACTTTATCGAGTAGGTAGTGGACTTTGTCGTAGTTGTCTATTAACACACCTTCGGTCAGTTCTAATTCCAATTGTTGTGGATTAACTTGCGCATTATTAACACTATTTTTAATAAACTCGAACAATTGGCGATCGCTGACTTGGCGAGGCGATAAATTGATAGACAGTTTAATTTCTTCGCCTCTTGCACTTAATCGTTGCAAGATTGCACAGGCCTCTTTTATCACCCATTTACCAATAGGAATGATCAATCCTGTTTGTTCAGCCAATGGAATAAACTCGTCAGGAGAGATTAAATTACCGTTTGGATGATGCCATCTGATTAAGGCTTCAGCTTTAATAATTTTGCCGCTGGTTAAGTCCAGCATGGGTTGCAAAAATAATTCAAATTCTTGATTGTTTATGGCGTCACGTAACGCATCTTCCATTTCAATACGCTTACGTGATGCATCGACCAGCTCTTTAGAATAAAACGCGATACTGCTCACTGCTTTTTTCTTTGCAGAATAGGCTGCCAAATCGGCGTACTTCATTAACTCCTCGGCGCTATTGGTATCTGTTGGAAACGCTGCTGCGCCAACATTTAAACCAATTTTACACTTCTGCCCAGAGCTTAAATAGAAAGGTAAACAACTGGCATTAATCAGCTCTTCGGCAAATTTCACACACTGAACTTGGTCTTGTGATGAAATTTGAGTATGTAAATGGTTGAGCTCCATGATCACAGCAAACTCAGTGCCACCAATCTTGGCTATCATGTCATCCGCATGAGTGATGGCATTGAGTCGTTTCGACAAATCTTTTATGACTTCATCGCCTACTAAATGACCATGTAATTCGTTTATACGTTTGAACTGTTTAATGTTGATATACAATAGATAAAACGGGAGGTTTTGCTGGATCTTACTTTCAAGTTGTTGCCAAAAATACTGCCTATTTGGCAAGTCTGTCAGAGCATCAAAGTGAGTGAGTTTCTCGTTGCGTTTAAGTAAGTATTTGACCTGAGTCACATCGCTCACACTTAATAACCAATTCTGTACTCTTTGTGCATCGTTTTTAATCGGATGAATAGATAATTTAAGCCACTTGCCTTGCCGTGGTGGATTTAACCAGTATATTTCGCCTGTCCACGAGCTTGCGGTGGAGAAAACACGCTCACATTCGGGATATTGGGTTCTGAACAGTTCCAGCAGTAATTTGTCTGGAGGTAGACTGATTTCTACATGTGTATCATCAAATAGGGAGCATAACGCTGGATTGCTATTCAATAAATGTAAATCAGCATCAAGGATAGCCACACCTAAATCTGCTTGTGCTAACGCTTGTGCAATGGGTTGCTGTGCAGTTGGCGCTCTATCGGGTTGGCTAAGTAACTCTTCTAAGCGGGCGTGAAGATAGTCGTGTTGGGCAGATATTCTGTCGGTCGATAATAACAACTCACGGGCAATCTGCAGGGTTTGCTGTTTTTGCCTATATTTAGCATCTAGTTTGTTGACGATTAAATAACCCTGATTGTCAGATACAACCGCTGATGCTTCCAACCGAACTAACTGAGTAGACAATTGTTCTGACCATAAACCAGATTCAATTCGCCCATCTTTGTTGGCACGCCAAAGATTTTCTGCGTCAACTAAAAAGTCTTGCAGATAGGCCGAATTTTGCTCAAAACAAAATACTTTGACATCCACTGTTTCTGGTAGTAATTCATCTAACCAATTGCCCGCCTTATGCATCACTTCAAACTTTTCAGCTGATATGCGTCTAAAAACAACGCAGTCTAATAAACCTAAAGTTGTAAGAAGTGAAGCGTCCATGCGATCCTTTACTCAGTTAATATGTTAGCAAGATGGGAAAACATGGCTTCGACACCATCTCCCGTTTTTGCGCTAGTGTTAAAAAATTGACTGAAGCTTTGTTTTATCTCTTCAAGTTCAGTATCACTCCAATGCCAACTTGCTGGAAGATCTGATTTATTAATAGCCAAAACTCCTGGGATGTCAGTGACTTCTTTCACCATTTTTAGTATCTCCAACCCTTCCACCAATGATTGTGAACGTGTGTGGTCAGTTACAATAATAAAAGCTGAAGCACCTCTTAGATACTTAGGCTGAAATCCACAGTAGCGGTCAATGCCTTCAATATCCCAAATCATAAACTGCACAGTCTGTTTGGCAGTTTCAACTTGTTTTTTGTCAATTTTTACGCCAATAGAAGTCAGATACTTTTCCGAAAAAATACCTTCGACGTACTGCTTGACTAAGCTGGTTTTACCGACCCCAGAAGCACCTAACAGGCATATTTTTTTCTGGATCATGATTGTCCTAATTGTTTCATGCTTCTTTGCTCTTTCCTTTTACCAACAAAATACCCTAAGCACCATCAAAATATACCACGTTAAACAACACTTTCCGTGCACCTTCTTTAGTTGTTTTTAATTCTATAGCGCCTAATCCAATGGCATTTAAGCGGCTGGGTGCTACGCCTAGGCCCTGCAGTTTTAACTTTACATTGTCAGCACGTTTCTGACTCAATATTTTATTAAAAGATGCAGTGCCGACAGTGTCGCTGGCGCCCATAATAATTAAACCAATTGATAACTCTTGCCGTTCAGCTACTTCAATCAAATTATTAAATTGTTGTTTGATCTCTATTAATTTTTCTAAAGCTTGTTCAGACAAATCACTTTGACCGAGTTCAAAAGCGATAGAAACACGTTCTATTTTTGCAATATTTAAGTCTAAAATAGCCCTAATTAATTCGGGATCATTAGCGGCTTTATTATCTGCTCCTTCGATGATTAAATCGTCTAGCCAAGTAGGTTGAAAATTTAGCCCAATCAATTTAGCTAATTCACCTTGTAAAAGCAGCTTGTTCAAATGAGTCAACTTACCATTAAATTTTGGTAGATTATCAACCCAGTTGACGGTCACACTCGGATAACGCGCAACAATCTGCTTGGCTTTATGTTTTATTAGCGAAGGATCGAGGGATAAATAGGCTCTTTCTTTGACTATCACCCGACTATTATCAATTAACTGTTGTTTAAGCCAATCTTGAATAGTCTGCGCCGCAGGGTCACGCAACACTTTAATCTGTATTTTTTCTAGGCCCAAAGTGTCGATATCGGTAAGTAGAATGCCGGGGGCATTGTCAATTAAGCTCACTTGGTTCATTAATTCGTGTGAGTGCCAGCGCTTTATTAATAAAAAACCACAACCTATGAATAACAACAAAACCAATGACCATGCCATCCAAGGGTGTTTTTTAGCGCTTTTATCAGGTTTGAGTTCTACCATCAGGCAGTCTCTTAATTGATGTTGACTATTGTCAAAGGGTACTGGGTCACCATCAAAATTGGCCAGCTCTTTATCGTACAGCTTGTGAATTTCTTCTAAGGTTTTTTGCAGTTGATTGGCCACGCCTTGGGGCATGTTGCCCGTTATTGTGGCTACCACTGAGGCTTTTGGGCCTTTTTTTAGTAGTAGAGTAAAATCATTGGTACGTACTAAATCGATATTCTGTTCGTAGTTATCAGTATCACCACTGGCGGTAAAAGAATCAGACACAAAATCATTTATGGCGGTTAGCATCGATGAGACCATATCTGCATCTGCTTCAAGTTCCAACCCCAACGAAACTGAATTCAATAAAAGGCCTGTTTCACGGTGGATCAGAAAGACCTGTTCTACCCGAAACGCGAAGGTTTGACTGGCAGCATATTGAGAAAAAGTCACTCCAGCTTGTTTGGCCTTAAATCGCCATTTTAAGCCTTTTATGGTCAGACTATTTTCGATTAATGTATTGGTTTTTTCTAATAGCTCGGTAATGAATGCTGTGACGGACTTCCTAACCAGGCTACCGACTAAAGGGTATAAATAGCCTACAAATTGCTCGCTATTATTGGCAATAGACTGTTCCACCGACTTTTCGACCAATGGTACAAGCACTTTATTGACTGAGCCATCTTGTTTTTCACGATCATTTAGCGCCTCAGAAAATACCTCGCCGACCATTTCACGGGCATTCTCTTTTAAGGTTTGTTTGACTTGTTGCCCGTCTTTACCTAATACCAATTCGCGGATTTGGCGCATTTGTTCGGTATCAGATTGGTTGGGTTGCTGCTTATTTGAGTGTGCCATTTTTCAGGCTACTCACCTTCATCTGTTTCAAGGTTACTTGCCACAGTGGCCAGTAATTTAGCTAAGGTTTTGCGGTCAGTTTTAGATGAATTTAGCTGATTAGACACTTGTGTGAGTTTGTCCAATGCCTGATTAAGCTGTTCAGTGAATTTCACTGTTAAGGTTTGAATTTCTTTGTCTAACCGATCATGTAAGTCGTCATTTTCTTGTTTACTGTTTGCTTCGGCCATTTCAAGTTCAGATGATATTTTGTCAGCATAGGTATTTAACTCAGTCGCTTTTTCGTCTTGGCCTTGGCTGGCAAGCGCAAGTTTATCTTCTAGTTGATTGAAGCCTTCACGCATGGTGGTTTGCAAACTTTGGGTGTTTTTTTCTAGTGTTAGCTGCATTTTATTGAAGCTGTCTTCAGTATGCTGCTCTAATGCACTAATACGCTGTTCTATATCACTTTTGGCCGCACCAAAAACAATCTGTCTTAAGCTTTCTAGCTCGGTTAACGCGACAGACTCAGTGGTTGGAGGGGTTTGATTTTTAGTGTTATTAGCACTTTTTTTATCAGCCATGTTGCAATCCTCTGCTCGAATAATACTTTCAACAAATTAAGGTGATCTTTAATATTCGATCATCATGCACAGGTTTGTATGAAAATCAAACTGTTTTCAAGTGTTTAGTACCAAAAAGTGCATTTTTTTACTAAATATCAAGCATTTAAGTAGAAAGTGTAGATTACAAAGAGAAATGTTAAATATTCTGATCAAACACACATGCTTTTGAAGAAAATATCGTCAGGCTTGTAATACCAATTCATTCTAACTGACTAATATATTGATTTTTAACATCACTAGTCCAAAATAACCTTTTCGCGTACTGTACTGTTATCATAATAAGTGTTCGTCCTTTCTTATTTGAAATCACCAAGAGTTGTTCATGAAATACCAAGGTAGTCCTGCTTTTAGCCATAATCAACAAGATGAAATTGGCGTATTGATCACCAACCTTGGTACACCCGATGCGCCTAAAAAAGCAGAATTGAAGCGTTATTTAAAAGAATTTCTGTCTGATCCCAGAGTCGTCGAAGTACCGAGACTCTTATGGTGGATGATCCTAAATTTGGTGATTTTAAATATTCGCCCTAAACGTTCAGCCAAAGCTTACGAGACTGTTTGGACTGAGCGAGGCTCACCGCTTATGTTTCATACTCAAGACCAAACCAATGCCTTGCGAGGTAAGTTACAGCAACAATATGGCGCCAGTATAGTAGTAGATTTTGCTATGCGTTATGGCTCACCTTCAGTGGATTCAGTTGTCGACAAAATGTTACAGCAGGGCGTACGCAAATTAGTGGTATTGCCGCTGTATCCGCAATACTGTGCCTCAACTACCGGTTCTACTTTTGATGCGATTGCCCAGAGTTTCAGTAAAAGGCGCTGGATCCCTGAGTTACGTTTTGTTACTCACTACCATGATTACCCAGATTATATTCAGGCAGTGGCAGATAAAATTCGTAGGCATTGGGATATGCATGGTCGAGCGGACAAATTAATTTTTAGCTACCACGGTATTCCAAAGCGCTATTTGTTGAATGGCGACCCTTATCATTGCGAATGCCATAAAACATCACGTCTAATCGCTGAAAATTTAGGCTTGAACAAGAACGAACATTTTACTAGTTTCCAATCGCGTTTCGGTCGAGAAGAATGGTTAAAGCCTTATACTGATCATTCACTTAAGGCATTTCCTGAGCAAGGCGTTAAGTCTGTGCAAATCGTTTGCCCTGGGTTTGCTGCTGATTGTTTAGAAACGATTGAGGAAATTGGCGAAGAGAATCGTGACTATTTTCTTGAAGCGGGCGGTGAACGTTATGAATATATTGCCGCACTTAATGCGGATGAAGTTCATATTCAAGCGCTTACGAAGTTGCTCGAGTCTCACTTACAGGGCTGGGCAACGACCCCAGAAAGCACTGAACAGCGAAATGAACTGGCTAAAGCTAAAGGCGCCCAAAAGTAAAGAATTTCACTTACTTTGGCTTATACCCAAGCCACCGAGGGCGGTGCAGCTTCGGCACCTGTTGCGGTAATGTAGGCTATACAGTGGGCAAATAATTAACTTACAACTAAGGGGCGGATTATGGAAAAGTGGTGGGTTAGCCAGAATCATCAGCAAATCCAAGCTAAAAGCCAGCAAGCAGTTCAAGAGTGGCAAAAGTCACAAGACAGCTAGGATCAATAACAGAGAAGAACAACTATGAAAATATACGATACCAAAACAGCACCTTCACCAAGGCGAGTACGCATTTTTTTAGCTGAAAAAAATATCCCTATGCAATATGTACAAGTTGATTTACAAAAGGGTGAAAATATATCACCACAAATGCGCGCGAAAAATCCGGTGGGTAAAATACCTATTCTAGAACTAGACGATGGCACCTGTATCAGTGAAGGCGCATCAATTTGTTTATATTTTGAAGAGCTGTATCCAGAAATCAATCTATTGGGGCAAGATCCCCTAGAAAAAGCAAGCATAGACATGTGGCATAGGCAGGTTGAACTGTACTTCTTTGGTCAGGTAGGTATGTGTTTTCAACATACAACCGGTTATTTTAAAGATCGTATGACACCCGTTAAAGAATACGGTGAAGTAGCTGGCAAAAACGCCATAGGTTTTCTTAAAGTGTTAGAAAAACGTTTGACTGAGTCTGAATTTATTGCCGCTGATCGATTCACCATCGCCGATATTACGGCTATGTGCGCAGTCGATTTTGCCCGAGTTGTGAATATTAAAATTACGGATGAACAACCCAATCTGCAACGATGGTACGCAGCTGTGAGCAGTCGCCCAAGTGCAAAAGCTTAATCCCGCCATCTTTTGGTTAAATCATCATAAGCATCGATTCTACGGTCTCTAAAATATGGCCAGATGCGTTTGATTTGTTCTGTGCGGTGAAGATCGATTTCGACTATTAAGTTTTGTTCTTTATCACTGCTGGCTTGGGCGAGTATTTCGCCTTGTGGACCCGCGATAAAACTCTGACCCCAAAATTGAATGCCGGGATCGCCCGCAACTGGCGACGCTTCAAAACCGGTGCGGTTTGCTACCACTACGGGTAATGAATTAGCCACCGCATGAGAGCGTTGGATGGTTTGCCAAGCATCATGTTGGCGGGTCTGCTCTGCGGAAGTGTCATTTTTATCCCAGCCGATTGCGGTAGGGTAAAACAGCATATCAGCCCCAGCCATCGCCATTAATCTTGCCGCTTCTGGATACCATTGATCCCAACATACCAACACACCGAGTTTGCCTACACTGGTGTGAATAGGTTCAAAGCCCAGATCACCTGGAGTAAAGTAAAATTTTTCGTAAAAACCGGGGTCGTCGGGGATATGCATTTTGCGATATTTGCCGACCAAACCTTGTTGGCGGTCAAACACTACGGCGGTATTGTGATACAAACCCGATCCACGCTTTTCAAATAATGAGGTGATCAGGACTATGTCTAATTTGCCAGCAAGAGCAGCAAAATAATCGGTTGCAGCGCCAGGTATGGGTTCTGCTAAGTCGAAAAAATCGGTGTTTTCTTGCTGGCAAAAATACAATGTGCTGTGCAATTCTTGCAACATCACCAGTTCACAGCCTTGTTCAGCCAAAGCACTGACTTGCTCGGCACTGTTTGCCCAGTTTACATCTTTATCATTACCGGCAACGGCTTGTTGTACCACTCCGACTTTTAAACTATGACTATTCATATACGCTGACTCCATTGGCAAAGGACTGCAAAACTTCTGGCTTAAGTATGCCACAGGGTATTTGCATGCTTATACAATGCAAACTACCAAATTGCTGAACTAAGGGCAGGCAATTTATCGGTACAATAGTAAATTCTGGATAAGCATTTTGTATAACGTGCATAGCCAGCTTATCTTCTATTTGTTGATAAATGGGGCATAAAATATGTTGGTTAGAAATCAAAAAGTTGGCATAAGAAGCGGGCAGTCTGTCGCCCTGTGAATTAACAATGTAAGGCAGTGGTAATGCAAAAATCTGGTGGGTGGGCAGGACTTGCTGACATTCTTTGACTAAAGCGGCTAACCCTTCAAAATGACTGTCGTCTGGGCGATTAAAAGCCGACTGGATAACCAGACCTTTATCTGGGGTAAAACGTACTAAGGTATCTATATGCCCGTCTGTATCATCACCGTCTAAATGCCCGTTTTGTAAAATAATACTGTACTTGGCGCCTAAAAATTGCTGAAAATCTTGCTGGTATGAAACGATAGATTTATCACCATTTCGTTTAGGATTAGTTAGGCAAAGTTCGGTAGATAACAGCATGCCATCTTGGTCAATTTCAAGCGCACCTCCTTCAACCACCATATTAATGGATTTGATGGGTTGCTGACAAAGTTGGCTCAGTACATGTTGATTTATTTTATTGTCTTTCGCCGCATCAAACTTTTGTCCCCAACCATTAAATACAAACTCGATAGGTTGCAAACCTGATTGATTTGCACAGCTTAAAAAGCCGTAGTCTCTTATCCATGTGTCGTCGTATTGTGCACTTACGATCAATACTTGACTGGATTTTTTTAACCTACTGATACAACTTTTAATTTCGCCACTACTTACCAATAATACAACACAGGTATTCGCTTGGTTAAGTGATTCAATTATTTTTAGATAAACGTTCTGCACATCATCCAGCCAAGGTTGCCAATCGGTATTTTTATCTGGCCACACCAGCATCACGGCTTCTTGTTGAGTCCACTCGGGTAACAGTTGATAGTTGTCAGACATGTATGTTGTTCGTTTAGAATTTTTGA
>QIJM01000138.1 GCA_003232445.1 Paraglaciecola arctica | reverse complement strand
CTCCATGAGCAATCAACGTGCCATTTACCAAAACATCTAATGGCTCTCCAGCAACCCGATCAAGTTCGACTACAGAACCTTGGTTTAACTGTAATAAATTTCGAATACTGATATTGCTTCGACCGACTTCCATAGAGATAGTCACAGGGATATCTAAAATAGTGTCGAGTTTGCGTTTTTCTTTGGGCGTTATTTCTCGGTCTTCATCAAATTCTTCTAGCTCGGCTACTTCTGCATCCATGCTAAACTCACCAGAGTCGCCCTCAGTCTTAGCTTCATCGTCAGCTTGTTCTGCCATAGCCTCAGCCCAATCGTCTAAACCGTCTTCTTCACTCATCATTTACTCCATACTCTGGACAAAAGGGTTTACCAATCATCTTCAAGGGTTTGCAATGCGGCGTCGTTGTCAATTCTTCGACCACCTTTAGTTAATAGTTGCAGCTCAGACTTCACAGAAGCTGGGCGCGGAATTTTTTCAATTATTTTAAGTGCCACATTGTCTCTTGAACGCCCTAATTTGGCTCTGAATGTAGGCAGGTCTTCAATTAATACCGTAATGTGTTCAGGCATTTCAATAGGTATCACATAACCCGGTTCTAGCTCCATGATATTCTCTAATGTTAATTGCAAGTCCATCATATGAGTAGATAAAGTCACGTTCACATCCATGATTTCATCCCGTAGAGCCTTGCTCCAGCGTAAATCAGTGTCTTCTTTATCACTTTGTACGCCAGCATCTAAAAGCTCACGTATTGGCTCCAGCATTGAATAAGGTAGAGATACATGAAAGTCACCGCCGCCGCCGTCTAATTCTATATGGAAAGAACTGATCACCACGACTTCTGTGGGGCTCACAATGTTGGCCATAGCTGGATTAACTTCAGAGTCTAGATATTCGAACGACACATCCATAACGGGTGCCCATGCCTCTTTGTAATCTTCAAAGATAAGCTTCAATAACATCTGAATAATACGGCGTTCAGTTGGGGTAAATTCCCGGCCTTCAATTTTTGCATGATAACGACCGTCACCACCAAAAAAATTATCGACTAAAATGAATACCAGCCTGGCCTCCATGGTAATCAGCCCAGTGCCTTTGAGTGGACGAAAACGCACCATATTCAAACTGGTAGGTACAAACAAGGTGTGAACGTACTCACCAAATTTAATCATTTGGATACCATTAATAGATACTTCTGCTGAACGGCGCATCATATTAAAAAGACTAACCCGCATATGCCGAGCAAAACGTTCGTTAACGATTTCAAGGGTTGGCATACGCCCACGAACGATCCTGTCTTGAGAAGAAAAGTCATATTCCATTGCTGAGCCATCAGACTCTCCACTGTCAACTTCTTCTTCCTCAACATCGTCTACACCATGTAATAGTGCATCAATCTCGTCTTGGGATAATAAATCGCTCAATCTAACTCTCTCATTAACAAATCAGTTGTTACTGCATAACAAAACCAGTGAAAAGTACTTCTTCCACTGTTTGATTGCCACTGTCACTGACATCCACCATGATTTTTTGCACTTCTTTCAATGCGCTATCACGAATGGCAATTTTTCCAGCCTCAGTGACTAAATCATCTGCATTGGCGGTACTAAACGCTTTTAACAAGGTGCCTTCAATCAAAGGAATATGCATCTTTGCTTGCTCTTCGTTATCGGAACCACGCATCATTAGCTGTACTTTAATTTCTACTAATCGGTCTCGGGTTGACCCAGGCACATTAAATACAAAGGGTCTGGGCATTGCGACATACAAAGCAGTGCCAGTTTTAACAAGAGCTGAGGCAACACCCTTTTCTCCTTGTGCCGTCGTTTCACCTTCAACCACCGGCATAGGGGTCATCAAAAAATAATAGGCGCCACCACCACCAGCAATCAGCACAACAACAGCAACGATAATAATAATCAGTTTGCTTTTTTTGCCGCCTTCTTCCATTTTTAATTCTTCTTCAGCCATGTTTTTCTCTCAAATTGTCAAACGTTAGGATCTGTTGATCTATTATTAGCCCCAAAGTTAAATTGGCAAAGCGCTTTAGGCTATTTCGTTGCAAATTTATCAGTAGATCACACAAAATAATCGATTCCACCAATAGCTCCATTAACAATGTTTTGCTGGGCTAAAACTTGTTCAGGCACATCAACATCTTCAGCCTCATCTTTATCGCAGCCACCCTGTTTGGCTAACTCGCCATCACCTTGTTCTTGCTGACCATCGCTTTCTTGGCGCACTGACGATTGGCCAAGCTCAATGCCTTTTTCAGCCAACATTTCTCTTAATCTAGGTGTGGCATTGTCAACCGCATCTCGTGCTTGTTGAGATTGAACCACAAAATTCACTGTTGCAGACTCACCAGACACTACTACTTTGACATGCATTGAACCCAGTTCAGCAGGGTCAAGTCGTATTTCAGCCACTAGATTTTTAGTGTTCACCATCCAGCGTACTTTTTCGGCTAACAGCTGATGGCCTTCAGGTTTGGCTATATTAATGGCTTTCTCAAACTTGGACTCAAACTGATTTAATTGAATTTGTTTACTTTGTTCACCCTGAATTTGTGCGACATCTCTTAACGTAACGCTATAGGCTTGATCATGCTGAGATTCAATTGCACGGTTCATTGTTTGGGCAAAATCTAATACTTGAGAAACGTTTTTGACCATCTGTTCTAAGTTAACAGGGGCTTTAGCAACGGCTGCAGTATCAGTTGTTTTTGCTAACGCATCTGACACCAGCGCTTTCAAATCAATACCCGGCTCTCTGCCCTGAGATAATTGATGCTTAAATTCTTCTAAACCCGACTTTAACGCGGAAATAAAATCTTTTGACGATGACTCAACTGAACTTATGATTTCAGCAGCCTTAGGGATAACAACCTGCTGAGCAATCTGTTCAGGACTTATAGGCTCAAATATTCTCTAATACTTTATCCAGCTTATTATCAGTCAAGTTTAAGATGTTTTTTATGTCGTTATTACTGGCCACTTTCTCGATTTTACTCAAGTTAAGTAAATTGCTAGGCGCAACTTGAGCCATTTGAACATCTTGCTCAAGCAACTCGCCTTGCTCGGCAACAGACTCTAATTTTGTTATTAGTGTCTCAGCTTGTTGGACTTGCACTAGTTTTTCTGCTGTATCAGACAAAACTGGCTTAGCCAATTTAACGGGTTCTTGTGCACGAACTTTGTCAGTTTCAGCGTCAACTAACAAAGTTCTGAATATCTGCTTGTCCGCCCGATTCAATTTGCTGATCCGCTAACAACGAGTCTTTTTTAATGACGTTATCTATTGTTGTATCAAGCGTTTTTTGCTCGGTAGTGTCAGTGCTACTTTTTTGACTGACTATCTGCAGTTGACTGATCAAACCTTGTAAAATGCTGGGTTGCTCCAATAACAATTCAACCGTTTTTTGCCGGACATCTGTATCTGCTAGCCCTTCGTTTTCTGCGTTTGTTAGCACTTCGCCTATAGCTTCGTCAATAAGCTTGGATATACTTTGCTTGGTTTGTTCCTTAGTGACTAAAATGTGATCATCTTGGATGTGACCGTCTTGGTGAACATTCACAGCGACTTTATTGTCTTCAACCTGCAGTAAGCTATTCTCATCTTTAGTCACTTTAAGGTTGCTGACCATTTGCTTATTAATTATTTGTTCAAGCAGACCTTCTTCAACTTTGTTGGATAATTTTAAATCACAGGTACATCTATAGATTGAATCCCAACGTCCACCAAAGGTCGTTTTGCGATCCGCGCATCTGCCAGTTTCTGTAGGTTATCAACCAATGCCACCCATTCTTGGGCAACAATATTGGCTGATTCGACAGCTGATTCATTATCGTTTTGTTTTGAGGGCAAAACTAACTGCAACTCTGTTTTTGTGTTGCCCACCTTTAGCTCATCGTTAAGGTTATTAGCAGCACTTTCACTCACACTGTCATGATTTGTCTCAACATGTAGACCTTTATCAGAATCGCTACCTTCAATGGCCGATTGCGTAGCAGTCTTGCCGTTTGACAAACCTGATGTTTGTACATTATGAGTTTCTGACTGTTCATTTGAAGTACTGTTGGTCTGCCCTATTGTGCCTTCTCTTACTGCAGAAGAGGGCACCCTCTTTACTTCGTCAGTAGATTGTTGCAACGCTTTTTTACTTGAAGTGTGAGACGGGGCAATCTCAGATGCACCCGCTAAAGAATGAAGATTTTCTTGATCTTGCAATAACTTGCCAAACTGCTCATTTGATTCAGAGCCTGTAAATGAGTTGGTCTGTGCTCCTGTGGCAAAAGCGGCAACTTCTGATTTAGCTATGGCAACATGTTGCATCATTATTTTTTATCCCTCGAACTGAGACATTTTGGCTAATCTACTGACTTGTAAGCTTTTTTTGTTTTTCATGCAGTTTTAAATGAGCTTATCTGTCGCAAGTACAGCTTTAAATTAACAGTTATATTATGTATGTATGTATGACTCAGCAAAGACCATTCCAACTTGTACTCATACCGTCTCGAAGTGCGTGTTTCAGCGGAAGTTTAAAGCGGTATGGGTACTTATACCAATCCATCCTAACAATTAGCCACTCAGCGAGATTGTTAGGATGGATTGGTATTATCACTTACGCATAAATTTTTGCAATGACAGTTCATCCAGCATCATTTGTTCTATTTTATCCTCACGTTTTAATTTGGCTTTGTGCTGTTTATCCAGCAACATTTCTACCGCTTTACGTTTTCGCTGTTGTGCCATCCATTGCATACGCCTTTGATCTGCCACCCTTATCGCTTGATTTAAGGTATGCAATTGTATTTCACAGGCTTTATCTAACTTGCCAATAAATTGTTGATGTTGACCAAAGGTGACACTGCCAACCCCTTGTTTTGCGCGCAGTTGAGCCTCACGTAAATAATCTAAACGATAGTTTTCTAATCCAGAAAGTTTCTGCTTATTATCTTGGGAAAACTGTTGTGCCAATTGAAAATCCTGCACCAGTTTTTGTTCTTTTTGTCGCTCCCAATCGGCGACCATTTGAAGTTGAGATTGGGCCATCCGTCAGGCTCCTATGACTAAGGCTGTTAGTCGTAACGCTTTTGTTAGTCGCAACGCTTTTGTTAGTCGCAACTCCTTTGTTAGTCGCAACGCTTTACCCCTTACCTAACCCACCACTTAATGTGGTCATATCAGCGGTACTATGCTTGAAGTCTATAATTTGTTGCATACCTTGCGTTGATAGCGGGTTCGGCGTTCATCGCCAAATCAATTTTAGGATCAGTGCCTTTGGTGTAGGCTCCGATGCTGATCAAATCACGATTTCGTTGATAATTAGAATACACTTGTCGAATACGCCGAGCGCCTAACACGTGCTCTTCCGGTACCACCATTGGCATAACGCGACTAATAGAAGCCTCGATATCAATCGCAGGATAATGCCCTGAATCGGCTAAATCTCTGGACAGTACAATGTGTCCATCCAAAATCGCTCTTGCCGCATCAGCTATGGGATCTTGTAAATCGTCCCCCTCAGTCAATACCGTATAAAAAGCAGTGATAGAGCCTTGATCTTCACTTCCATTGCCCGCTCGCTCAACCAATGCCGGTAATTTGGCGAATACCGAAGGTGGGTAACCTTTAGTGGCGGGGGGTTCACCTACGGCTAGGGCAATTTCACGTTGTGCCATGGCGTAACGTGTAAGGGAATCAATCAGCAATAATACGTTTAAACCTTTGTCTCGAAAATATTCGGCAATAGTAACGGCGGTTTCACAACCTTTTAACCGCATAAGCGGAGACGTATCGGCTGGCGCTGCCACCACTACAGATTTTGCTCGCTCCTCTTCGCCCAAAATATCTTGAATAAACTCTTTTACTTCCCTGCCCCGTTCTCCCACCAACCCTACGACCACTACATCAGCTGCGGTGCCACGAGTCATCATGCCCATCAACACACTTTTACCCACGCCACTACCGGCAAATAAGCCCATGCGCTGACCCAAACCAACCGTCACAATAGAATTGATTGCCCTTACCCCCACATCTAAAGGTTGGGTAATAGGTTTACGCAACAGCGGATTCATTGGAGGCCTAGATAAGGGCACACGTTTTTCTGCTTTGATAGGGCCTAAACCATCCAAAGGTTGACCATTGCCATCCACTACCCGGCCAAGTAATTCCATGCCTACAGCCAAACCTTGCTCACGATTGAGTGGTTGCACACGTGAGCCAGGCACTATGCCTTTGACGGCTTCGGTAGACATCAAGGAAGTGACATTTTCGCTGAAACCTACCACTTCTGCTTCGATTTCACCTTCCATCGTTTGAATCAGGCACTGACTACCAACAGGCATTTGACAACCTACAGCTTCAAGCGTCAGCCCTATGCCGCGTACTAGCTTGCCGCAGGCAACAATGGGCGCTTGTGGCACTTGATCTTTTAGCCGTTTTATCCGGTCTAACATAGTAGTAGACATAACTTACTCGTCACTTTCGCTAATGTGACTCAAACCTTGTTCTAGTAGGAATTTATCGATTACATCTTTGACTCGGCGCTCTACCGTTATATCAACAGCATTCGATTGAGTGACAATCTCACATCCGCCAGCTGACAACTCAGGTGATTCAATAAAATCCCAGCGATGTTTAGTAATTTCTTCTGGACTAAAATGGTCATTGACCAACTCAATATCATCGGGATGCAAATGAATTTGATAATGTTTTTCTTGAATTGGCAAGGCTTTTAAACCTTCACTTAATGCCTGAAAAATAAGATCAGTATTGGTTTTAACCTCACTGCGTATGACGCCTTTAGCCAGACTCACCGCCAATAACACCAGTTCCTTCTCCAATGCTTGCTCGACATTTGCTACAGGGTTTTGAATGCTGTCAATCAACGATGTCCAGCTGGTCAGATGTTGCTGCATTTGCTCTTCGCCAGTGGTCAAACCTTGTGCGGTACCTTCTTCTAAGCCTTTCGCGAACCCTTCTTCGTGTCCTTTAGCCAATCCCTCTTCAGCCCCTTGGGCATGGCCTTCTTGCTGACCTTGAGAAAACCCCTCGGCATGGGCAGCCGCTCTAATGGCTTCAATTTCTTCAGCTGTAGGAGGTAATATATCTATTTCAGGCTCAGGTGGCTCGTATTTCCAGTCTGATTTACGATTGAATGCGTTAGTGGTCTTGTCATCTTCCGTTAGATTGGAATCTTCTATATAGGGCAAGTCCCATGTTTTAAACTCCGCCTCTTGCTCATCCCCTTGCTCATCAACAGTCATACTTTACATGCCTTAAAGCTATTATCAGTTAGATTACAAGAATTCATCGCCACCACCGCCGCCTAACATAATTTCACCGGCGTCAGCTAAACGTCTGGCCACTGACAATATTTCTTTTTGCGCAGTTTCCACTTCACTAATGCGCACAGGCCCCATGGCTTCAAGGTCATCAATAAGCATTTCGGCTGCACGTTTCGACATATTTTTGGTAATTTTATTTTTAAGTTCGTCTTCCGCACCTTTAATCGCTTTCAGTAGCGCGTCTTGTTGTACTTCACGCAAGATAGCTTGAATTGCTCTATCATCGACGTCTGCCAAGTTATCAAACACAAACATCAAGTCTTGTATCTGCTGGCTCATTTCTTCGTCTTGTTCGCGGATGGCATCCATTAACTGACCTTCGATATTGGTATCAAGGTAGTTCATGATATCTGCTGCAGACTTCAAACCACCCATTTTCGCTGCTTGTGTTCCAGCTTGACCGGCAAACTGTTTCTCCATAATTTCGTTCAATTCTTGTAAAGCGGCTGGTTGCACTTCTTCCAAATTCGCTACCCTCATCATTAAGTCCAAACGGACTTTTTCTGGGAATTGACTGAGGATTTCCGCTGACTGTTCTGCATCCAAATACGACATAACGATAGTTTGAATTTGTGGATGTTCGTTACGAATAATGCTGGCTACTTGTTTTGAATCCATCCATTTCAGAGAATCCAAGCCTTTTGCGCCTGTGCCCAACAAAATCTGATCAATCAAATTAGCCGCTTTATCTTCACCCAACGCAGAGGTGAGCGCACGTTTCACAAAGTCAGTACTTTGGAAACCAATGGTACTGTAGTTTTGGATTTCTTCGATAAAATGTTTATGCACCGCAGTGATTTTTAACTGGGTCATATCATCAATCTGAGCCATAGATTGACCCAATTTTTGCACCTCCTTGGGCTCTAAATGTTTAAGAATTTGCGCCGCATCATCTTCGCTCAAACTTAACAGCAAAATAGCGGCTTTATCAACACCCTCTAGTTTACCGACATCATAACCAGTATCTTCAATCTGTTCTTCTTCAGCCACAATTTAATCCTCAAAACACCAGATGTTAAGTCTAAACTTAATCATCAAGCAGCATCCAGTTTTTCACTACTTGAGAAGACAACTCTGGTTCATTCGCTACCAGCGCCCTAACGGCTTTCAGCACATCTTCGTCTTTATGCAAATCTGGCAACATAAAGGTGCCATCAGCTGCAAACCCTACTTGTGACTCGTCAAACTCTTCAGCCAATAGGCTAATGCTCTCATTACCTAAGTCTAACCCTTCATCAGCATCAAACTCATCTGCTTTCATATCATTAGGATTAATCAGTTTGCGTACCATAGGCCGCACAACCACTAAGATAAGCAAAGCAATAATAAAGATACCACTACCGAGTTTAATCAAAGGTAAAAATTTAGGATCTTCCCAAAATGGAATTTCAACCAGCGCTACTTCACCTTCGCGGTTAAATGGAATACTCACCACTTCTAAAGAGTCTCCACGGGTCACATCAAAGCCGATCCCACCTTGCAACAAACGGCGGATATCCAATAATTCAGCCTGTGCTCTAGG
Source organism: Paraglaciecola arctica (assembly GCA_003232445.1). Lineage (GTDB taxonomy): Bacteria > Pseudomonadota > Gammaproteobacteria > Enterobacterales > Alteromonadaceae > Paraglaciecola > Paraglaciecola arctica_A. Next base: position 5,814 of record QIJM01000138.1, on the reverse strand, counting down.
TGCACTTGATACTGTGCCATCCGCAGCCGTGCTGGTCACATAATCTATTGCAACTGAAACGCTTAAACGTCGGATCATGCCCACTTGTTGTTTAGTATGACTGACTGTGGTGTCTAATTCGTAGTTACGGGTTGCTTCTTTATGATTACGTCCAGGAGTTTGCTGGGTTGAGCTATTGCCTATGGCGCTCTCGGGAATATTTGAGTCTAACGGAGGTTGATTAGTCAATGCACCTGGAATACCAGCAATAAACCCGCCTATACTGCTTTCTTCAATCGTCATTTCACTGCGAATGGCGGGCAAATCCGGGTTATAGCTGCGCTGTGTTTGTTCTACCGCAGTGAAATCCATAGTCACATCAGCTTGAGCTGTATAGTTGCCTAAGCCCAATACCGGGATCAGGATGGAATCTATTTTTTCGATATAGGAACTTTCACGCTTTTGTTCTAATTCGTATTCTCTGCGCGAACGAGCCGATTCGGCACCTTGCGATCCAGAATTCAGCAAACGCCCATTACTGTTAGTCACTGTCACACGATCAGGCTCTAAACCTTGCACTGCTGAGGCGACAATATCGACAATAGAGTTCACTTCTCCACTTGAAATCATCGACCCACGTCTGGTGGTGACGACTACTGTTGCGCTGGCTTTTTTCTCGCGACGAGCAAATACATTCTCTTTAGGTAAGGCTAATAGCACCTTTGCACGTGATACTGCAGTCATTTCTTCAATAGTGCTGGCGATTTGTTTTTCTCTGGCGTATTTCAAGCGAACTTTTTCAACTCGCTGACTCACACCAAAGCCCATGTCTTGCATGATGATATCTGCACCCGCCGATTCGTTCTGGGTAATACCTTGGCGAGTCATGCCTAATTTTATTTTTTGATATTGGCCACTGCTTACATAAACGGTATTCCCCTCTAAACGGTAATCAATCTGCGCCTCATCAAGGTAATCAAGGGTTTCGATTAACTCTTGTGTTTCCATTCTAGCCAAGGGACGGTAATCAGGCTCTTGAGCCCAAATCAAGATAAACACAGCAATCGCCACACATATTACTAAGGCGATAATCAAGGTAATTTGACGCACCATATCGGTATTACCGATTGAATCCATAAAACCAGATTTTTGTTCTGCTCCTACGTCATCTAGGTACATATCAGTACCTATATCACTCATTGCTAATTCTGTACCTGCTGCTTCAGCCACTAGTTAGCTCCTAAACTGGCATGCTCATAATTTGTTTATAGGCTTCAAGCACTTTATTACGCACTTGAATTGTCGCTTCAAACGCAATACCTGCTTTCTCTTTCGCGATCATCACATCAGCCAAACTTAAACTCTTATCGCCCATCTCAAATGCTATTGCCCTACTTTTTGACTCTAACTGCATGTCATTGACTGTGCCAATAGCATGACTTAGTAAATCAGCAAATTTCTGTGAAGAAGGATTACTTTGGATGGCATTTGACTCACCCAAGCCCAATTTTGTCTCCGAGGTCATGCCTTGCATTTCTTGATAGATTGACTGTGCTTTGATGTCCATTGAATACTCCGTTTGCAAAAAACGTATGTTGTCGTTTGAGTTAACTAATTACACTAATTACTCCTATTAGCAAGGTAAGTGTTAGCAAGGTAAGTGCCAAATAATAAGGAATAATTAAAATGAAAAATAATCAATATATTCAATAAGTTAACATCTTAAATGATAAATTTTAAGGTGCCATATTCTTGACAGTTAATGCATCGAACATACTTACCTACAAGTCGCCACTGTTTTGCAGCACCATTCACATCAGCTGAAAAAGAAAAGCCACCGTTCTAGGTGGCTAAGAGGTTCGCATCTGCGACACTATAAACTGATTGCTAAGCTGGTAGTTCAATACCCACTTCGCGCATTTTGGCGAGTTTGTAACGCAAAGTTCTGGGGCTTATGCCTAACCTTTCAGCCACATCTTTGCGACGACCTTTGCAACTTTGTAAAGTATCAAGAATGATTTGATGCTCTTGCTGACGCAGTTCAGAGCCTAACTTGCTGTTATCGTCTTCAATGTTTTCAATGTTTGAAAAATCGAGCCGAGAAATCTGAGCTAATGCCGATATATCTTGCTCAATCATTAAGTCTTGGGCATCAATTTGGTTACCGTCAAATAAAATCAGTGCACGCTGGATCACGTTTTCTAACTCTCGTACATTACCCGGCCAGTTGTGCTGCAACAACTTACTTCGTCCAGCCGCAGTTAATTTGAATATTTCTCTGCCCTGTTTTTGGCAATGACGTTCGATTAAGTGTTCAGCTAAAGGAATGATATCGCCACCTCTTTTATCAAGAGGTAACCAGGTGAGTGGAAACACATTTAGCCGATAGTATAAATCTTCTCTAAATTCACCCGCATCCACGGTTTGCTTTAAATTACGGTTACTGGTTGCTATGACTCTGACATCCAAAGCAATGGTTTTACGCCCCCCTAATCTTTCGACTTCTTTTTCCTGCAATACACGTAATAACTTAACTTGTAAGTTTAAGTCCATCTCACTGATTTCATCAAGTAAAATGGTACCACCTTGAGCCTGTTCAAATTTACCCGGACAAGCATGTATTGCACCAGTAAATGCCCCTTTTTCGTAACCAAAAAGTGTCGCTTCCAACATATTTTCTGGAATAGCCGCACAGTTGATAGCCACAAATATTTGTTCACTGCGATTAGATTGGTCGTGAATAAAACGTGCTAATACTTCTTTACCACAACCGCTGGGTCCTAAGACCATAACCGTTGCTTCTGATCTAGCCACTTTTTTGGCTAAATCGAGTAACTGTAAACTGCTTGGGTCGTCTGCCACTGGGGTGCGTGATTCCACTTTTTTTGCAGGAGCATAACGGCCAACCAAATTAAGCAGCACTTCTGGAGCAAAAGGCTTTGACAGATAATCGGTAGCACCATCACGCATCGCCTGAACAGCATCATCAATGGTGGCATAGGCAGTCATTAACAATATTGCCAAATTGGGATATTTGTTTTTTATACTTTTGAGCAATGACAGGCCACTCATGCCACCCATCTGAATATCACTCACCACTAAATCGACTGATTGTTCAGACAGCTTAACCATGGCTTGCTCGCCACTGTCGGCCTCTATTACTTGATAACCGCCAAGCAACAATGTGTCGACTAAAGCCTCTCTTAGGCCTGCGTCGTCTTCTACTATCAGTATTTTAGATTGACTCATACTTTAGCTCCCTGCCGCACCGGCATAGTTTTGTTGAGGCTGCGCTTTGTTTGTTGGCGCAATAGCTTGGTGTGTTGACGCAAAAACTTGCTGTTGTGACTGACTGGCATCAAAAGTAGGCAAACACAGAGTAAAACAAGCGCCACCATCAGCCAAATTGATTACTTGGACCTTACCTTGATGAGACTGAGCAACACTCCTAACCACTGCAAGGCCTAAACCTGTGCCGTTACTTTTAGTGGTGAAAAACGGTTCAAAAACTCTATTTATATTCTCAGTTTTAATGCCGGGACCATTGTCTGTGACAGATACATCCACCCAATCAGGGTGGTCACTCTGGCGACTTGCGGCAAGATTAATCAGCGCATTTTTTGGCTTTACAGTTAACGCATTATGAATAAGGTTTTGTAACGCTCCAACCAAAGCTGTTTTATTACCTAAAATGACCACATCTGGCTCAGGTAAAGAAAGCACTAACTTAGCTTTCTGACTTTGTAACATGGCATCAGCACCTTGCTGCACTTCATGCATTAGGCTGTGTAGCGATATTTCGCTTATCACTTGCTCGTCACCACTTTTGGCAAACAACAACATGTCATTTACTTGGTTTTCTAGGTCTCGTAATCTTGAAACAAGTTTGTCACTAAACTTTTCTCGCGACATTTTGTTTAAGGTGCTGTTAGACAGGTTCGCTGCATACAACATAGCTGCCGACAAAGGGGTGCGAATTTGGTGCGCCAGAGAAGCGACCATTCTTCCTAATGAGGATAACTTCTGCAAATGCCCGATACGTTGCTGTAATTGTCGGGTTTCAGTCAAATCAGTTAGCACAATAAGCTGGCCGGGTTCTTTTTCTAACGGGGTGATGGATAGTTTGACTTTACGTCCGTCATACAATGATACTTCGTGCCCATCATCTGCTTGGGGCTTGAAAGAACGGGCTATTATGGTTCGCCACAACTGACCTTCTAAAGGCTCACCTAACAAGGCTCTAGCTAGGTTGTTTGACTGCCTGACGATACCTTTGCCATCTATCACCACAACACCTGCTGGCATAACTTGCAGCAAATGTTCCAAACGATTAGCTTGCAAACGCAGTGTCTCTAATTCTTGAGTATTGGATACATATGACGCTTTCTTCAACGCGTCATGCCTGACAACTTCGCCAAGAGCAGACAAAGTATCACGCGGTGTTTCAATCAAGATATTACTGGTACCCATACATTCCTCACGTCAAAACTTAGACAGAATAATTACAGGGGGAATAAAGCACATGCCATGCCAACAGAAATTTACAATAAAATCAAAGTCTTAGGGTGGATTATTGAGAATGCATGACGTCAATGAAATGACGCGGTGGGGTTGATGTTAGAAACATCTAGGGCTGTTGCCGCCAATCTTTACTGATATTGTACTTACGCATTTTTTCAACCAGTGTGGTACGACGCATACCGAGGGCTTCTGCCGCCCTGGCGACCACCCAGTCTTGTTGCTCAAGGGCCTGGGTAATCAAACTAACTTCTAAGTCTGAAATGTATTCTTTCAGATTTAGCCCTTCAACGGGTAACTCAGCCGACAGCGTCTTGTCCGCACCATTATCGACCTCTTCATAGTCTTCACCATCGCCACCAAACATAGCGTTAATAGCATCACGCTCTATCAATTCTTCAGGATAATCAGGTTCGTAAGCTTCTACATCCAAATGTTTATACTTACTGGGCAAATTACTCACATCGATGAGTTGATTAGGGTATAAAATCATTAAACGCTCGACCAAATTCGATAACTCGCGAACGTTACCTTTCCATTTGTGCTCCATCAAAGAGATCATAGCGTTTGCAGTAAACTTTATTTGCGAATTATCTAATTCAAGTCTCGACACTAGCTCTTGCAATAACAATGGAATGTCTTCTTTTCGTTCACGCAAAGCCGGGCAATCAATAGGAAATACATTTAAACGGTAGTATAGGTCTTCTCTAAACTGCCCATCCTCTATCATAATTTCCAAATTACGGTGGGTTGCAGCGATAACTCGCACGTCGCATTTAATAGACTTAGTACCACCGACTCTTTCGTAAGTTCGTTCTTGTAACACACGCAGCAATTTGACTTGCATTTGTAATGGCATATCACCCACTTCATCGAGAAATAACGTGCCCCCTTCTGCAAGCTCAAAACGCCCTTTGCGTGAACCAATCGCACCAGTAAAGGCACCTTTTTCATGCCCAAAAAGTTCGCTTTCGAGTAACTCGCCAGGGATAGCACCACAGTTAATCGGGACGAAAATACTGTCCTTGCGATTAGACAAAAAATGTACATTACGCGCAATGACCTCCTTACCCGTTCCCGACTCACCGAGGATCAACACATTTGCCTCGGATGGCGCAACTTGTTCAATTAAATGCCTAACACCTTGGATTTGCTTACTTTTACCTACCAAACTTCTAAACAGACGGGTTTTATTGTGCACGCTGGTTTTGGTATTGGGCTGACTACGTTTGTACTCTTGGCAGCGGTGCAACATTTGAGTCAGTGCAGGGTAAGTAATGGGTTCGCTAATGGCCCCAACAATATTCGTCTGTGGCT
>QIJM01000237.1 GCA_003232445.1 Paraglaciecola arctica | reverse complement strand
TCGGCGCGAACGCAGGTCAAACTATCAGTGTGAATGTTGAGCGAGCTGGAGGATATGGTGCATCCGGACTTTTTGTGGCGGATACATCTGTGCTGACTGAAACAGAGGCATCAGCAACTATGACCGCAGTCTCTGAAGCTATCTCAATTATTGATGCCCAGCGGGCGGATTTAGGTGCGATACAAAATCGTTTTCAATCAACAATCAGAAATTTAAGTAATATTTCTGAAAACGTATCAGCGGCAAGAAGTCGTATTCGTGATACTGATTTTGCCATCGAAACGGCAGAATTAACCCGCTGGCAGATTATTCAGCAAGCCAGTATTACTGTGTTAGGCCAAGCCAATCAACGTCCACAATCGGCATTGCAGTTATTACAAGGTTAAGTAAGTAGAGAATAGGTAGAGAATAAACATGTGCAATGTTGTTGAGCAATTGCGGGGGCAGGCTGCAACTAAGAATACGAGGATGCATTTATCTACAGTTGAATATAGATAGCGACGTAGATAAAAGAAAAACGGTCGAATTGCAAAGTGTGGGGACAGGCTGCAACCGACCGAGGGATATAAATATTATTAAGTATTATCAACATGTTAAAACAAATTTTAAGGTGAAGGTTATTTGATTTAGCAAATTAAGCCGAGGCTTTTTTTGTTAAATCGCTAACAGACAGAATAGACGCCAGGAGGTAGTGAGGTATTGAGGTTTAGGCCATCAATTCTGTCTGTCAGCTTGAGCATAAGCCCACACTTTTTCCATTTGTTTTTGTGTTTATAACACTTAACAAAATGCTAACCAGGGTACCAGTTAACAATTGATACAAAGCATGTAGCGTGCCAATTACACACGCAACATGTCATTTTAATTTTAGCAACACCAGAATATCACTGACATTAAAAACAAAAATATAAGTCGGTGCATGGTTAGGAGAGAAAAATGAGTTTATTTGTTAATACTAATGTGTCGTCGTTAAATGCAACTCGTCAGTTGTTTACGTCGAACAATAATTTAAATACAGCTTTTGAAAGGTTATCTTCAGGCTTTCGCATTAACAACGCAAAAGATGATGCGGCAGGATTGCAGATATCTAACCGCTTGACTACTCAGATTTTGGGTCTTGATCAAGCCGTGAGAAATGCGAATGATGGGATATCTTTGTCGCAGACTATAGAGGGGGCGCTGGCTGAGACCACCAGTGCCTTGCAACGAATTAGAGTGTTAGCCGTGCAATCACAAAATGGCATCAATTCGTCGGCTGACAGAGTCGCATTACAAAAAGAAGTGACGGCATTGAAGAACGAAATAAGTCGTATTGCATCCACATCGCAATTTGGTGGTGTGAACGTATTAGATGGTGCTTCGGCGCGAACGCAGGTCAAACTATCAGTGTGAATGTTGAGCGAGCTGGAGGATATGGTGCATCCGGACTTTTTGTGGCGGATACATCTGTACTGACTGAAACAGAAGCATCAGCAGCTATGACCGCAGTTTCTGAAGCTATTTCGATTATCGATGCCCAGCGAGCAGATTTAGGTGCGATACAGAACCGTTTTCAATCGACGATCAGAAATTTAAGTAATATTTCTGAAAATGTATCAGCGGCAAGAAGTCGTATTCGTGACACGGATTTTGCCGTTGAAACGGCAAAATTGACCCGCTGGCAGATTATTCAACAAGCCAGCATTACTGTGTTAGGCCAAGCAAATCAGCGTCCACAAGCCGCTTTGCAGTTACTGGGTTAGTCAGTTTGATAGCCAAGATTAAAAATCTAGAGGGTAGAATATGAGAGGTCGCCCTGGGGCTGTGCCCTAAAAGTAATGATGGAGCGTTGCTATGATATGCTAGGGAGGGCACTATTTATAAGCTATGGCTTGATTGAATTTGCGCCGTAGTCAGTACTAAGTTTGCTCCAACTCCTAACGTGAGCAAGTTGGTCGGGGACGTCCTGTAAGGGTATTTGCCCCGGCCTTTTTTAAACAAAAGCCATAAGGCGCGGCATTTTAAAGCCTTGTGGTACAAACAGTATTTCTGCGTTGGTTTACATCTAATATGTGTAAATTAAAACGCCGACTAACAGGATCGAGAGTGTAGAAGTTTGGTTGAGAGGCCAGTATTCAGCTCTTCTAACCCCGCCAGTCGGACAGAAACCTTATTTGCTCCATCTCCTAACGTGAGCAAGTTGGTCGGGGACACCTGTAAGGGTATTTTCCCCGGCCTTTTTTCTTTAGCAACTAGATGTCTTCACAACTTGACAGCTATCTAACTTACTACCTAACTTATGAGCATGTAGTGTGCCAATATGGATCCTCTGCATTTTCTTCAGCAGTTGTCATACTCAATTCTTCTTTCTAAACAGCATAAGTTGTCATTAATAACGTGTCATGACTGTTTCCTACTATCAACAAGTCAGAATACCATCAACTCGATGTTCGGACTTCTTTAGTTTGGGATATGAAAAATCTGTGACTGCACAGTGATGGCGTTAATAGTTCGAGCAAGCTCAACTGAATCATCTTTGTCTCTGAGACTGTTGTTTAGTATGAATAAAAATTTCAGAACAGCGCTGACGATTAAAAATCTCAAAATAAATTAAAGTTACTGTTGTAAGCGTCGATAACGTTAGTTGAGGGGTGATCTAATTTGGTCGCTTTTAGTCTCACTTAACAATAGAGGTGTTGTTAAATGAGGTAAGTGAGGTGATGGCCAAGAAGAGGTTCTTGTCCATCTATATTGAGGCAAACTTACTGGTACAAACACGCTATCGGCGTGCGGTGAGTTTTCAGGAGGTTTTTATGGGATTATTCGTTAATACAAATGTGTCGTCTTTGAATGCTCAGCGCCAGCTGTTTAGTTCTGGACAAGCTTTAAATACATCTTTTGAAAGATTATCTTCAGGTTTTAGAATTAACCGTGCCGCGGATGATGCGGCAGGTCTGCAGATTTCAGACCGATTAACTACGCAAATAGAAGGTTTGAATCAAGCAGTAAGAAACGCAAATGATGCGATTTCGCTTACGCAAACTGCTGAGGGCGCGTTAGGGGAGGTCACCACGTCACTGCAACGTATCCGTACTCTTGCAATACAGTCACAAAATGGTATCAATTCATCTGCTGATCGTACCGCGTTACAGAAAGAAGTCACTGCTCTTAAAAATGAAATCAGCCGCATTGCGTCTGATTCACAGTTCGCCAACCTGGATATTTTGGCCGGGAGTTTCTCATCTAGATTTTTAGTCGGCGCGAACGGCGGACAGACTATTTCTGTCAACTTATCCAGAGCAAGTGGTTACGGTGCATCTGGTTTAGGGATCGCCGCAACGGACGTGTCTACTGTAGACGGTGCTTCTACAGCGCTAACGGCTATAACTGAAGCAATATCTGCTGTGGGTGGAGTTCGTGCCGATTTAGGGGCATTACAAAACCGTTTTCAATCTACTATTCGTAACTTGAGTAATATTTCTGAGAACATCGCGGGTGCTCGTTCACGTATCCGTGATACGGACTTTGCAGTTGAAACCGCGGAATTGACCAGAAATCAGATAATTCAGCAAGCGTCTTTGTCGGTATTAAGTCAAGCCAATCAAAGACCACAATCTGCATTATCATTGCTTAGCTAAAATTTAACTTTTTAGTTTTCCACAAGAATGCTTCGATTGGCGACTAGATTAACTAGTAGCCATTCGTGCTTTGTTTAGAGGTGATTTATGGAAATTAATGCATCACAAACTGGTCAAAATTTTGCATTGCCTAGAGTTGATGTCGCTCCAGACACTGCTCGGACCGACCGATCTACAGAGGACGCTCTGGCAGCTGTGCAACAACAAACTAAAGATTTATCTGTTTCTGCCGAAATAGAGAAACAAGAGTCGGTTGATGTTAGCGCTGAGCAGATTGACATTGCTGTTTCACAACTAAATGAATTTGTGCAAACCAATAACAGACAGCTTAATTTTTCGGTCGACGAAGGCAGTAACAAACAGGTTGTAAAAGTAATGGATGCGGAGTCCGGCAAGATTATTCGGCAAATACCGTCTGAAGAAGCTTTGAAATTATCAGAACGTTTGCAGGACTTACAAACCGAGGTCGGTACTGCGGTAGGTTTATTATTTAATAAACAAATTTAATATTAATTTTTTGATGTAAAAGTTATATTGCAAATTATTGTTGGAATAGAGGTGGGTGTATGTCAATTCAGTCATTAGGTGTAGGTTCAGGTTTAGATCTTGAAAGTTTAGTTGGGCAATTGCTTGAAGCTGAGCGTAAGCCGAGAACTGATGCACTGGACTCCAGAGAGGAAAACGTTGAAGCTGAAATCTCTGGTATTGGTAAGTTAAAGTCCAAACTTGAGGACTTTCAAGAAACCTTGGATAACTTGCGTAGCGATGCGAATCTTAAGGGCAGGGAACCAAGCATAAACAACCCATCAGAAGGTGTTGAACCTTTCACAGCTGATGCATCTAATAGTGCATTAGAAGGTGACTACAATATAGCTGTGAGTCAACTCGCTAGCGGTAGTCGAATTGAAACTGCAGATGCAATCAATGGTGGCTTTGCTAGCTCTACTGATGCGGTACTAAATGCTGGTACAGCTAGTCTTACCTTTAAAATTGATGCCACCAGTGATTCTTTTACAATTGACTTAAACGCAGGTGACTCATTAGAGGACTTGCGCAATGCCATCAATGCTTCTGACGATAACTTTGGTGTGACTGCTAGTATTATCGATACTGGGACCGCGGATGGCGGCTCTAAACTGGTGTTCACTTCTAATACTACCGGTGCCGGCAATGATTTAGTTATTGTCAACGATAACAACGTGGCTGAATTAAATCTTGTTTCTACCACAGATTCTCTTGAAGCCGCTGCTTATTTAGCACCCGTTAATTTAGCTCAAAACGCCAAAGCCACTATTGATGGTATTGACGTAGAGAGCGAAACTAATAAATTTGAGAATGTAATAGAAAATGTCAGTTTTGAAGTATCTGAAAAATCGGAACTAGAATCAGACGGCATAACTTACAAGACCTCAAAACTTAGCATTGGCTTTGATAAAGAAGCGGTTGAAGAGACTATCAGGGAGTTTGTGACGAATTTCAATGCCCTACAAGCCGAAATAAAACTACTAACCAGATACGGTGAATCTGATTTGGAGGAAGACGGTTCACTCGCTGGGGATTCGCTGGTTAGGGGAATACAAACGGGTATCAATAATATTCTATTTTCTTCTGTTGATTCATCGACTCTAGGTGGCCTTTTCCAGATTGGTATTGAATATAATGACCAGGGTGAATTGGAAATAAGCTCCACCGATAATATTGGGTTAGGCAGTGGTGACGATCGTCTAAGAGATGCATTAAGTGATAACTTCGATGATATTGCGGCTTTATTTACCGATGAATCTCAAGGGATTGCCGTTCGACTCTACGATTATGTTGAAGAATACACGAGTTTTAGTGGGTTACTTAAATCTCGAGAAGATAATGCTAGAGACCAAAGGGAACAGATTCTTGATGAAAGGTTAACCTTGGAATTAAGGCTTGCTACCACTGAGCAAATATTGCGTGATAGATATTTAAACCTTGACCAAACAGTGGCTAGATTGAATTCAACGGGTGCAGCTTTGCTGGCAACCTTGGGCTAATAAAAATGCAATTTAACTATCAAAAATACGGAAAATTAATATGGCGTTAAAAGGTATCAATGCCTATAAAAAAGGCAATTTGAAACAAGAAGTGAGTCAGGCAGATCCGCATAAGTTAACTTTGATGTTAATGCAAGGCGTGCTAGACAAGCTTGCGTACACCAAAGGCTGTATAGAACGAAAAGATTATGCTGGCAAGTCAGAGCATATTTCCCGAGCGACTGCTATCTTGATGAACTTGCGTGATACCCTTGAATTAGAAACAGGGGGCGAGGTAGCGGATAACTTATATGCACTTTATGATTATATGATACAGCGCTTGATTGACGCCAATGTGCAGAATAGCTTGAAGATTGTTGACGAAGTGATTACTCTATTTTTACCGATTAAAACAGCCTGGTCGCAAATCCCTGAGTCAGCCAAACAAGAGGCTTATGAAATGCAAAGGCAAAAACGTCAAGCAGCGATTTGAAAAAATTAATATTAGATCATTCTTTTACACCTTCCCCATTAAAAAACATTAATCGCGATCTGTCAGAGCTTACAACTGAAAATGATCCTGATGAGTCTAGATTTTTGAAACTCGTGACTGAACGAGACGAATTTATTCAGAAATTTCTAGAAAACCTCCCTGATGACAAAAAAAATAACTTCGTGACTGCCGAATTGCAAGTTAATGGCGCATTAGTTGCTTATGCTGAAGAATCATTTAAAGCGTCATTAAAACAACTCACTGGGCTGGTACGTGGTCGCAAAGCTGTGAATAAATATCGATGAATATCATGGATTTTAACGAGTTAAATCAATTGGGTGATGAATCAAAAAAACATGAGTTCTACCCAACTAAAATGATTGTAAGGGCTGTTTATGTTTAATAACAAATCAATTTTAATAACGGGCGGAACTGGATCATTTGGTAAGCGTTTCTCTGCGTACCTGACAAAAAACTACTCACCCAAAAAGGTGATTATTTACTCTCGAGATGAGTTAAAACAATTTGAAATGCAGCAACATTTTAATGCACCTTGTATGCGTTATTTTATTGGCGATGTGCGCGACAAGGAACGCTTAATATCAGCCATGCGTGATGTCGATTATGTGGTGCATGCCGCAGCCTTAAAGCAAGTGCCAGCTGCAGAATACAATCCCAATGAGTGTATCAAAACCAATATATATGGTTCACAAAATGTGATTGATGCAGCTATCGAAGCCGATGTGAGTCGGGTGATTGCTCTGTCTACCGATAAAGCTGCCAATCCGGTTAATTTGTATGGCGCTACTAAGCTTGCCTCAGATAAATTGTTTGTGGCTGCTAATAATATGTCCGGTGCTAAAGGCCCCAGATTTGCCGTAGTGCGTTATGGCAATGTTGTTGGTTCAAGAGGATCAGTGGTGCCATTTTTCCATCAATTACTGGATGAGGGTGTAACTAAGCTGCCAGTCACCCACGAGGAAATGACCCGTTTTTGGATCACCCTAGACAATGGTGTGGAATTTGTTGTAAAGAACTTTCAACGTATGCAGGGGGGCGAGATATTTGTACCTAAAATCCCTTCTATTCGCATTTTGGATCTAGTTGAATCTATCAGCGGTAAGCGAGAATATGACTTAGTGGGTATTCGCCCTGGCGAAAAGCTTCATGAAGTCATGGTGCCTCAAGAAATGGCACATCATTCTCTTGAATTTGATGATCATTATGTGATTACACCTGCGATTAAGTTTTTTGATAAAACAGTTAATTATTTAAAGAATAAATTAGGTGAAGTGGGTCAACCAGTTGCAGATAAATTTGAATATCACTCAGGCACTAATCCTCACTTTCTGACCATTGATGAACTGAAAATACTTGATAAAGTGGCCTTGTAGGGGACATTTACATGATCCCTTATGGTAAACATTTAGTTGATGACGATGATATAGACGCGGTTGTTGATGTGTTACGCAACCAGTTTTTGACCCAAGGTACGGTTGTTCCTCAATTTGAACAGGCTTTATGTGAGTATACTGGGGCTAAGCATTGTGTCGCTGTTAACAGTGCAACCTCAGGTTTGCATGTGGCATGTTTAGCTGCTGGGGTGGTTGCGGGAGACTTAGTGTGGACAGTCCCCAACTCCTTTGTCGCATCGGCAAATTGCGCACTTTACTGCGGGGCAAGTATAGATTTTGTAGATATAGACCCTCTTACCCGCAATATTGATATCAGCGCCTTAGCCATAAAACTACAACATGCTGCAAATCAGAATCGTTTACCTAAAGTTTTAATTGTGGTGCATTTTTCTGGATTGAGCTGTGATATGCAGAGCATTCGTAATCTAACGCAGATGTATTCTATCGTATTAATTGAAGATGCTGCTCATGGGCTAGGGGGCAGTTATCAACAGTCCAAGATTGGTAGTTGTGCCTATTCTGATATGGCAGTCTTGAGTTTTCACCCAGTTAAGTCCATAACCAGTGCTGAAGGCGGCGCAGTATTAACCAATCAAAGCCAGTTTCACGAAAAATTCAAATTATTTGCTAAGCATGGTGTAACAAAAGACCCATCGCAATATCAAGGAGAAAACCATGGGCCTTGGTATTATCAGCAACTTGAACTGGGTTACAACTATCGGCTGAGCGATATGCAAGCTGCCCTCGGTTTGTCACAGTTAAAAAAGCTAGACACGTTTATTCAAAAACGCTCTGAGATCGCTAAACTATATGATAAGCAGTTAGCAAACTTACCTTTGAAATTGCCGTGCGTTGATCCCCAGTCCCAAAGTGCATGGCATCTATATATGGTCGAGCTTACGCAACATGATCGCCAAGATGTTTATCAGCAACTCCATGACAAAGGGGTGGGCGTGAATGTGCATTATATTCCTATCCATTTACACCCTTTTTATCAGCAACTTGGCTTTAAACAAGGCGATTTTCCATTGTCCGAGCACTTTTATCAAAACGCTTTAACACTTCCATTGTTTCCAAGTTTGACCGACGGGGAGCAAACAAAGGTGATTGAAGCACTTTATGAGGTACTGGTGTGAATATAGCTATTATTCCTGCACGTGGCGGCAGTAAGCGAATTCCCGGTAAAAATATTAAATTATTTGCGGGCAAACCCCTTATCGCTTATTCGATAGATGCGGCCAAAGCGTCTGGTTTGTTTGATAAGATCATAATCTCTACTGACAGTGAAGAGGTAGCAGAGTTAGCGAAATCTTACGGGGCTGATGTGCCTTTTATTCGTCCGCAAGAGTTGTCAAATGATGTGGTGGGTACACGTCCGGTGACCAATCATGCTATAAACTTTATTATTGAGCATTTTTATAAACCCAAATTCTGTTGTTGTATATACGCTACAGCGCCGTTTTTACAAGCCAAATACTTACAACAAGGTTTAGACTCACTTAAACAGCATAGTGAAAAGTCTTTTGCATTTTCCGTCACTAGTTTTCCTTTTCCTGTGCAACGGGCATTGATAAAAACGCAAGCCGGTGTCTCCCCCATGTTTCCTGAAAATATCAGTAAACGTTCTCAGGATTTAGAAGAGGCCTACCATGATGCGGGTCAGTTTTATTGGGGTAAAACCGATGATTATTTATCCAATCAAAAGATTTTTAGTCACCATAGCTTGCCAGTGATTTTGCCACGTCATTTAGTCCAAGATATCGACACACCAGAAGATTGGCAGCGAGCTGAACTGATGTATCAAGCTTATGTTCAGGGGCAAGAAAGTGAATGAATGGGTAGATAGTATAGAGTCGATTTTCTCTCATTTTGAGGAGCAACAAGATGAATGAAATAAAACTAGGTGAGCGAAGTATAGGCGCAGATTTTCCGCCCTTTGTCATCGCTGAGCTAAGTGGTAATCATAATCAGCAATTAGATGTTGCCATGGAGATGGTGGAAGCTGCCGCGAAAGCCGGTGCTCACGCCATAAAATTGCAAACTTTTACTGCTGATAGTATGACACTGGACGTGGATAACGAACATTTCGTTATTCAAGAAAAGGACAGCTTGTGGCAAGGCGAGTCGCTTCATTCGTTATATCAAAAAGCCGCCACGCCTTATGAATGGCATCAACCTTTGTTCGATAAAGCTAAGTCTTTAGGCATGCTGGCATTTAGTTCGCCATTTGATGAACAGGCAGTGGATTTTCTAGATGATTTGAACGTACCTTGTTTTAAAATTGCCTCATTCGAATTGACCGATTTACCTCTTGTTGGTAAAGCAGCAAGTAAGAAAAAGCCATTAATTATGTCCACTGGCATGGCAAGTTTAACTGAGATTGAACAGGCTGTGAACGTTGCTAGGCTGGCAGGCTGTAATGATATTATCTTACTAAAATGCACTAGCACTTATCCGGCACAACCGACTCAATCAAACATTGCGACTATTCCACATTTACGCGAAGCCTTTGGCTGCCAAGTTGGCCTTTCTGATCATACCGCAGGTGTCGGAGTCTCTGTTGCGGCAGTTGCGCTAGGTGCAACTGTTATTGAAAAACATTTTGTATTAGACAGGCAAGCTGGTGGCGTAGATGCAGCTTTTTCGTTAGAGCCAGATGAGCTGGCCTCATTGGTATTAGAGACTAAAAGAGCCTATCAAGCTTTAGGGCAGATTAAGTATGGTGGTACTCATGCAGAAGAAAAGTCTAAGCAGTATCGCCGTTCTATATACGTGTGTGAGGATATTGAGGCGGGAGAAATTTTCACTACTGATAATTTGCGTATAGTTCGTCCAGCTTTTGGTTTAGCTCCAAAACACTGGGAAAAGGTGTTAGGTAACAGAGCTAAGGTTAAATTAACCAAAGGCACTCCACTTGATTGGGGTATGTTGTTTTGATTGACACGTTACCTGTTTTTGTCGCTTTCGCGGGAAAATAACCCATAAATGAATATTCTTTTTAGAGTCGATGCTAGTCCAACTATCGGCATGGGGCACTTAATGCGTTGTTTGGCGTTAGCGCAAGGGTTAGCGGTTAACAAGCACAGAATACAATTTATGGTACGTAGAGAAACGCAGCCTTATTGCTTAAGTCGTGATGATTGGGTTGGTGAAATTGTGATCTTACCTGAGCTGGACAATTTGAGCCAAGAAACTTCCTATCTAAAATCACACCTAGCAGATTTTAAAATTGATGCTTGGGTATTGGATGGTTATCAGTTTGATGAGCCATATCGGCAGGCTTTTATTCAATCTGCAAGCTCACTCATTGTATTTGATGA
>QIJM01000625.1 GCA_003232445.1 Paraglaciecola arctica | reverse complement strand
AGCAGCGTTTCCCGGGCAGAATAGAATCCATGTCAAAAGCGTTACAAAATGTGGTGCCTTCGCACTTAGCAGATAACAGTCAATTTGATTTTGTTGGTTTAAAAACCCAATCAATGCCATTCGAAAATGGTGATATTGGTTTTGATCCTCCTGAACTGACTTCACCCAGTACGACCAAGTTGGAAAAAGCAGCGCCACTAATCATAACCAACATTTAGGATAAAAACCTCCGATTTTTTTAAACGTAGTCAGCAACAAATTCAACAATGGTTAGAAAAAATGGAAACGCTGACCTAGAGCCAGTAGAACAAGAGTTGATAGTAGACGAGGAATTTTTAGAGATACTCGAACCTGCTAATGCCGAACAACAAAACAAGGATTGCTATCATCATGCCCATTCAAATTAGTTTCTAACTTTCTGAATTTATTCAGTTTACTTCTCAATAATAGCGGTTATGCGTAACGGCTTGTTGGGCAATTCTAAGCCTTTCTGTTGCATCAGCCATGTTTTACTCAACGCTATCGTGCCATTTTTATTCAGTAAGGGCTGTAAGTGTTTTGGTAAACGTACATCTTCGTCGAAGTGAAATAACAAACCTTCTGCTGAGGGCATCATAAAAGACAAAAAACCACCCATTTTATCAAAAAACGCCTGATATTGATTAAACAGCAATAACAACTCATCATGACTGTATTGTGTTTTCAAAAAGCTCGGTAACGTTTCTAACTGCACTGACATATCACATTGATTTGCCTGATCATCTAATTCGATGATCACCATGGCCTTAGCCATTTTAAGGATTTTGTCTGTGGGCACAGTAAAACGCTGATTGTTTTCTAAGGTCAACACCAGTGCTTGTTTTTGCGTGACTATTTGTGCACTGCTGATGTGACACAGGCGTTTTTCGGCAATATGCTGAAATCCAAAGGCAAATCTCAATGCGTCAGTATCGGGATTATCAAGTTTTTTAACATGGCTGTAAAAGCTTGAATACTCCACGTCTAACGTTTCTGCCATTAGTTGAGTTTGCCAAAACGAACAACCCGCCACTAACAAAATAATATTGGCTAACTTCAAAGCGCTGCTTTCATATACTTTTCATTTACCCTTAACATACTTAGTAACTCGTCAATATAGTCCTGACCCCGTTCGGAATAACTCATCAAGCCTTTAGATAGGGCTTTAGCCGTGACAGGTTTATTATCTTTTCTTAGCTGTAACCTGATTTGCCTTAACCCCTGATATGCATATAAACGATTGAGATTGCGAATATAGGTCATGACTGAGTGAGATAAATCCTTAAACCTAGCGACTTCATGTTTGGCATCATCATTTCGTTGTCTTGGTACAAAACCACAGCCCTCTTTGAAACACCAAAGTCCAAAAAAGTTATACCCCTGCACAGCAAACCTAGACGTGCCCCAACCTGACTCATTTGCCGCTTGAACCAAAATGAGTTGTTCAGGAATAGTGTCAACTCTGATGATTAATTGCGCTAGGGTATCTTCCATTGCCACGTGTTTTACAATATTGAGTCTATATTTTTGTTTTAACATCTCAAAAACCGCTAACTCGTGCTGATTAAGTTGCTGATTTTCTGAATGGACTTTTAGTAATGAAAATACCATTTCACGTTCTTTTTCGACAATACTGTTTTGGCGTCTAATTTCTGGTAATAAATAAGCAAAAAATGCACGTTTTTTTTCTTTGATATCTGTATAGGAAGCAAACTTAGGTACGGGTTCTTTACTGCTTTCAAGAGGAGTTACATGTAAGTTCTCCAGACTGATAATAACCTCTGGATCATCATCTTTAATGCTAAATTGCTGAATAAAAACGATTAAAAATATTATGCCAAAAACAAAGGTAATAGTAACAACAGATGCTTTAACTAAATTAGGCATGAAATACTGTCTCATCTGAGTTAGATTGATTTTTAACACTGCGCACTTTAACGCCAAATAATTCGCGATATAAGATACCTTTCATATTAATAAAAAAGGGAATAATCCAGATATACGCAAAACCTAAAGAAAGAGCACCTAAAATTAAACAACAGTAATAAACGATATAAAAAATCGAAAGTGGCATCCAATATTTGTGGAACACTTTGAATGACTGAATTACACATTGGCTGGGGGCTAGCCT
This sequence comes from Paraglaciecola arctica, assembly GCA_003232445.1. Lineage (GTDB taxonomy): Bacteria > Pseudomonadota > Gammaproteobacteria > Enterobacterales > Alteromonadaceae > Paraglaciecola > Paraglaciecola arctica_A. Next base: position 14,633 of record QIJM01000625.1, on the reverse strand, counting down.
TTTCTCAACCAACAACATGATTGAAAAACCTGTAGCAAGGTTTATATAAAACAGCACCGCCACACCTAACAAAACACTAACTTGTGATCCAAGAAGAGACCCTACATCTGACATCGCAGCTAATAGCAGCGCCAGCAAAATGACTAAAACAGAGCCCATTACGTTTTTTAGAATGGATAAAAACCTTGGTTTAATCCCAACACTATGTGAAATACCTAACAAAAACATTGTGGCGATTATGGGTGTAGTGACAATAATGCCTGCGACTTTTAGTGAAATCATCATGCGCGGAGGGACAATACTTAAGTCGGTTATGCCAAAGATTGATTGCAACACCCAAGCAAATACAATGGCGATAAAAAATAACAATAAAACGCCATGTAAAACAGCTGTCTTAGTGTTTTTTGATAAATCCCATGCCTCTTTAGCAAGCGCTTTTAAATCTAATGGGGTTTCACCATTTAGAGACTTCTCTAGGCTGCCGCCCTGTATTTCAAACTGTTTTTGTTCTTCCACTTATATTCCTATTCACCTAAACAGATCCTGTTATTCAATAGCAGCGCACTATACAGGTATAACCAGTTTTATCGCCAACAAAATCAATACAACTCCCATAATTCTATCAAACCAATAACCTTTTTTACCAATAAATTGCGTCACTTTTTTAGCACTTAAAAACAATGACAGTACACAAAACCAAATGCCGGTAGCAATAGCCAAATATAAACCATATCCAAGCTTAATTGCATGAGGGGTATCGGGTGATACTGCTACGGCAAATACCGATAAAAAGAACAGCGTGGCTTTAGGATTAAGACCATTCGTTAAAAACCCGACCATAAAGGCTTTGTTGTCAGAAATAAGTTGAACCGTTTTTTCAACCTCAACATTATCTAGGATCTTAGGCGCAGGGCTTCTTATCGCTCCCCAGCCTAAATACAGCAAATACGCCGCAGCAACATAACTAAAGACTTGAAAAAGCACCGGTGTTGTTTTTATCAGAATACCAAGACCTAATAACGAATAGGCTACATGGACTAAAATGCCTACCCCAACACCAATACTGGTAAGGATGGCAGCTCTGCGACCAAAGCTAATACTGTGTTTTAATACTATGGCAAAGTCTGGCCCGGGACTAGCAACAGCCAACAAGTGCACACCGGCTATGGTCAAAAACTCTAACCAATATTGTTGTACGTGTTCAATCAATTTTAAGGCCTTTTAGCATGATAATCTTTGGCGTTAGTTAGCTAGACTGTGCTTCAGTTCACTGCGCTTTTTATGCAACAAAGGTTCGGTGTAACCACTTGGCTGCTCTTTACCTTTAAAAATAAGGTCAACCGCCGCCTGAAAAGCTAAACTGGTATCAAAGTTAGGCGCCATTGCAATATAAGAGCTGTCCTGCTCATTCTGAGTATCCACCACAACAGCCATGCGTTTTAGCGTTTGCATCACTTGATCAGCGCTCAATAAATCATGATGCAACCAGTTGCAGATATGTTGGCTGGAAATACGTAAAGTTGCTCTGTCTTCCATGCGCCCTACGTTATTGATATCAGGCACTTTAGAACACCCTACTCCCTGATTAACCCAACGAACGACATAACCCAGTAACCCTTGAACATTATTATCCAGCTCGTCTTGTCGCTCCTGCTTAGACAAATTGGCTGGATTGCCTAGTAACGGAATAGTTAACAACGCATTAAGTTGAGAATTATCTTCGCTCAAATTAGCCGCAGTCAACATTTGCTGTTGTACGTCTGAAACACTGACTTGATGGTAATGCATCACATGTAACGTAGCCGCTGTGGGTGAAGGCACCCACGCACATGACGCGCCTGATTTTGGATGGCCTATTTTGGTCTTAAGCATGGCAGCCATTTCATCGGGCGTGGCCCACATGCCTTTACCGATTTGCGCTTTACCTTTTAGGCCTGCTTTCAAACCAATCACCACGTTTCTGTTTTCATAGGCTGAAATCCATTTTTCATTTTTCATTAGTTCTTTACGAACCATCGGCCCTGCTAACATGCTGGTATGAATTTCATCGCCAGTTCTATCTAAAAACCCAGTATTAATAAAGGCCACACGAGCACTTGCTGCTCGTATACATTCTTTTAGATTGACTGAAGTTCTGCGCTCTTCATCCATGATACCCATCTTGATAGTATTTTGTGCAAGGCCTAGATTTGTTTCTATTCGGCTAAACAATTCATTGGTAAATTGCACTTCTTCAGGCCCGTGCATTTTAGGTTTAACAATATAGATGCTGCCATGTTTTGAGTTCACATACTTGGATGAACCATTTAAATCATGTAGGGCAATCAAGGATGTTATCAGGGCATCAACAATGCCTTCTGGTACTTCTTCATTGTTTGCCGTTAATATAGCGTCAGTTGTCATTAAATGACCTACATTACGGATAAACTGTAAGCTTCGCCCAGGCAAACTCATGGCTTCACCAACAGACGTTAAGTATGTTCTATCTGGATTAAGGGTTCTGGTGATTTGTTTACCACCTTTGCTAATGGTTTCAGCCAAATCCCCTTTCATCAGTCCTAACCAATTAGCATATACGACGGTTTTATCTGCCGCATCAACAGCCGTAATGGAGTCTTCACAATCTTGTATGGTGCTCAAAGCTGATTCTAAAACGACGTCTTTTACCCCCGCTGCGTCTGTCTGACCAATTAAATTATTTTCATCAATTTGGATTTCAATATGCAATCCATTATGAATGCACAAAATAGCGCTGGGTGTTTCTACTGAACCATTAAATCCAACAAACTGACTAATGTCCTTTAAATTAACCAGGCTGCCTGTATTTAATTCAATAATAAGCTGTTGCTTATCAATTTTATATTTGACTACATCATGATGACTGCCTTGGGCTAATGGCAGGGATCCGTCCAGAAAATTACGAGCAAATGTTTGCACTTTTTGACCACGAATAGGGTCGTATCCACCCGTTGCCTTTTCACTGTCTGGATCATCGACAATTACATCAGAGCCATAAAGCGCATCATACAAACTGCCCCATCTAGCGTTGGCGGCATTCAGCGCAAACCGAGCATTCATTAATGGCACAACTAACTGAGGCCCCGCGATCAAAGCGACTTCAGGGTCAACATTTTCAGTGGTAATTTGAAAATCACCTTGTTCAGGTACCAAATAGCCAATCTCATGCAGAAATTGTTGATATTTTTGTTGTGAAAAAGGTCTGTTCAGATCATCTAAATGCCAAATGTCGATTTTTGATTGCAGCAGGTCTCGGGTAGCTAACAGTGCTTTGTTTCTAGGAATAAACTCATTAAGTACATCAGCCACTGCTTGCCAAAAGTCTTGCTGGTTAATATGCAAACCAGGAAGCACGTCATTGTTGACTAGGCTGTGAATACAATCGGCAATTTTATAGCCATGTTCATTAATTCGTTTACTCAGCCCGCTAGATGTGGCTTTATTCTGTTGGCGTTAACTTTTGCTGTTTACCTTAGCTCTGGGCTATGACAAGTAAACCGTCCAAATTAATCACGTCGCAGTTATCTCCCACTCCACCGCGATCAACCACTATAAAATCACTGACTTGGTGTAACGCCAGACAGTAGTGATGCCAAGTGCCTTTATGATAATTCACCCCTTGGTTTGATGAAGCCAAGAATACTTCAATTTTTGTAATATCTAATTCACCTTTAGGCGCAACTACCACTAAATAAGATTGTTGCCCCATAGGAATAAATGCTTGGCTAGATAATGGGTGACGCTCCATCACCTTAATACTCACAGGCTGCTCAAGTGGTGTTGAGCGAAAAATATTAATCAAGGTACGGCCGTTTTCTTCAGTTACATCCACTTGGGCTAAATCATGGTAACGCTGGGTAAACCCATGGTTAATACTGAAATTTTTGGCTTTATCATTCACCTCTATCACATCACCAAACTGTGCAAAATTTTCGCGCGTCAGTATTTTAGGTATTATCTGTTTGTTATTTGTCATCAAGCTATTATCCCAATTGAAATTAAGCGTTACTTACGTTTACCCAATACGCGCATTCTAGAAATACCGCCATCTGGGTAAATACTTAATTTAACGTGGCTAAATTGTTGTAATTCGCCAGTCGCTATTTCATTAATAAATAGGTGCTCGCGATGTGCATACAACTTAGTTTGAGGAATAATCGGTTGCCAATCTAACTGTGCATTAGCATCGTTAAAATCGTCACTATCGGTGTTAATGCCTTCAAGTTTAAAGGTGTCTGGGAAGTTACCTTTAAAGTGACAAGTATCTACGATGACTTTCTCAACACTACCTGGTGCCGCTAATTTAACAATTGACCAATCTGGACCAGGATCACGACGACGTTTGGTTTCCCACCCATCGCCCATGTCTTTGCCACGCCCAGGCATGATTAAATTATTTTTATCGCTAAAAAACATATCACTCACTAACAAAGCTTTTGCACCGTTTTTAATGGATGCTAAATCAATCAGTTCGCCGTCAACAAAGTCATCCCAGTTTACATCTGCTTCGCCGTAAACGCGTAAACGCGCTATACCACCATCTGGGAACATATTCAGCCGTACATGGGTCCACGTCTGAGAATTAGAAATTTCGAATATATTTTGACTATGGGCTGCCACTTCACTCTCAGCTAACACTGAATGCCAAACAGTATCTTCATTTGGCTGCTGGGCACTGACACAAGCTTCAATTGAAACAGTTTGCGGTGCATTACCACGGAAATAGTTTGTATCGATATCAAACCCACGTATTACACCACTGATACCAAGGCGAATAATACACCAATCGAATTCACGGCCATTGTCTCTACCATAACTGCGGCGAGACTCCCAACCGTCCATCCATTTACCACGTTCAGTGTATTTATCATCAATAAAAATGCCACGGCCAGATTTAAGCAGGTTTTCCATTTCAGCAAAAAAATCATCACTGCAAGACAACGTTTCACCGCCAACACGTTCGCTGGCTAAATCAATAAAATAGGTTTTTAACTTCAACTCTAGCTCAGCACCTTTGTCAGCAAGTTTGTTTTGCTTTTGGGTATTCTCAATCATTTAAAATTTCCTATCTTGCCAACGTGATGGTCTTCAATTCCTTGAAACTGCCTGTTTGTTGGCTGCACTCATTCGCCCCAATCACTTAGCGGACTAAGCTCATGGGGTCTCATTCGTTTGCCGCCGCCATACAGTTCCAATGATTTTGGGTATATATAGCAAAAGGGGAAGTTGTAACAAGCTTTCTTTGCAAGAAACCTGACACAACAGTCAGGTAATTATTGTAATGGAATAAAAAAGCAGTGCATAGGTTGATTGATACTGTTTTGGCTTTAAATTATTTTCGAACCGGAAATTCTGTTTAGCAAAGCCTTACCCTCATGTACAATCACGCCAAATTTTTTATAAAAGTTATCCTATGCCATCTAGCGTTATTTTGCAGCCTGGTCGTGAAAAGTCTTTATTACGTAAACATCCTTGGATATTTTCTCGCGCGATAGAGAAAACCATAGGCAGAACCAACATGGGAGACACCGTAGATGTGTTATCCCATGATGGTGCGTTTTTAGGCCGAGGGGCTTGGTCGCCAGAGTCGCAAATTCAAGTTCGAATTTGGACATTTAAACAAGATGAAAGTATCGACAATGGTTTCTTTCAAAGGCGTATAGCCACGGCTCAAGCGTCACGAGAAGATTTAATTGCACGTCATGGATTAACCGGTTATCGACTTATCGCTGCCGAATCAGACGGACTGCCGGGTGTCACTATTGATAGATATGCTGATGTGTTGGTTTGTCAGTTGTTGTCAGCCGGAGCTGAAAAACACCGCGACAAAATTGTTTGGGCATTAAAGAAAGAATTTCCAAAGTGTTCTATTTATGAACGTAGTGACGTGGCAGTCCGAAAAAAAGAAGGCTTAGAACAAATTACTCAGATATTACATGGTGACGTGCCTGAAGAAGTAGTGATTGAGGAAAACGGCGTAAAAATCATTGTTAACGTTAAAGCCGGACATAAAACCGGTTTTTATCTCGATCAAAGAGACAATCGCGCTATTGCGGCAAAATACGTAAAGGATAAAACCTTACTGAATTGTTTTTGTTACACCGGTACCTTTGGCAGTTATGCTTTGGCTAGTGGTGCCAAGTCGGTGACCAGTATAGATGTATCAGACTTAGCCTTAACCACCGCGAAAAGAAATATTGAGATAAATGATTTAGATACAAATAAATGTGAGTTTATAAACGCAGATGTGTTCCAAGCGTTACGCGACTTTAAACAAGCAGGTAGACATTTTGAGCAAATCATTCTTGATCCGCCCAAGTTTGTCGATTCTAAAGCATCGTTAGTACGAGCCTGTCGCGGTTATAAAGACATCAATATGTTAGCCATGCAAATTATGCAGCCGGGCGGCATTTTATGTACTTTTAGTTGCTCAGGTTTATTGTCTTTTGATTTGTTTCAGAAAGTAGTCGCAGACGCCGCCTTAGATGCGGGCAGGACAGTACAAATTATCGAAAGATTAGGCCAAGCCGCCGATCACCCTGTTGGGAGTAACTATCCAGAAGGGTTTTATTTGAAAGGCCTGGTATGTAAGGTGTTTTAGGTTGACCTGCAAAAAACTAAACTTGTCAGATCAACTTATAATCGAGAATTAAAATAAGCGGCTATGCCGTTGCTTATTTGATTTAAAGGCGTCGCTTATTTCATTTCGAGAATTTCAACACCCACAATACATGAGTTGTCATCAATCGCTTCACAGCGCACAACTTTGGTATCGGCAGTAAGTGACGGGATTTGGGAATTGGTTGATTCAATGTAAACGCTAACCATGGTGCCCATTTCAACGGAGCTTTCCTCTATTTCAAAAGACATACCAGTAGCACTTATGTCCTTGCACATTGCCTGTAGGCTACGCGTAGATTCATCGTCCACTATTTTGAGTTCACATGCAGAATTAACCATCATCCGGAAAAAATTGCGTTTGTCATCGTAGCCTATCATCCAATACCTCATGCTGTTTAAATTTTACCCTGTAGTTTATAGGGTGCCGTGAAAACAAAGTCAACGCATATTATATCGAATCCAAATGATTCAGTATACGTTTGACTGAAATAGGTGCAGATGTGCCTAATTGTTGAGCAAAAAATGATACCTGTAATTCATGTAACAACCAGCGTACTTCTTGTAATTCTTCAGGTATGGACTGATTTGCTGGGATTTTATTGCATTTTACCTGATAAGCTTGCTCGGCTTTTTCCACATTAAGCTGATGCAATTTATCTTTGGTGGGATCTATGGCCACCTTTTCCAACCTTTTCGCAATTGCTTTGATATAACGTTGCCAATCGGCCAATTTATGCGCGCCTACATCAGCCACAAAACCTTTGTAAACCAACGAATCAAGCTGACCTTTGATATGTCCATGAGCGTAAATTAAATTCAGTGGCACACTGCCTTTCATCTTTTTCTTGATTTCATGGGCAACAGTCAGGCCCACCTCTACTTGTTGAGCAATACGCAAAACACTGCCATTAATTTCTTGTCTGACAAAATCACAACATGACTCAAAATGATTTTTTTCTCGGATGTCACCATTATTTTGCTGACAATATTGATTAACAAGCTGATCGACTCCTGCATCGATACAGTCGTCAATTAAGGCTTTTATTTGTCCAAAGGGATTAAAATACAGCCCCAACTTGGCTTTATTGGGCAATTTGTCCTGCAAATATTTAACCGGTGATGGAATGCCTAAGATAACCAATCTGCGTAATCCCAGTTTGTGCGATGCTTGGGCAATATGTAGCTGATCGAATAATTTAACCGCTACCGTTTTTCCTTCATTCACTAACGCTGGGTAGGCCTTAATTTCATAACCACCTGTTTTGTTAATAAACTCATTCGGTAAGTTATCGATTTCCCAACTGACTAAACCCGTTTTCTCAAGTTCAGGCGTGGCTACAGCCTGTAGGTTTTGTTTGACTTTGCCTTGCAGTTTGTGTTGCAACACAAACAAATTACGCCCTTGGGCAACAACATTGGCATGTTGATCTATTACTTTGATATTAAAGGTTAAATGTTGTGGCAGTTTATCTAGTTGCCATTCAGAGGTCTCCAGCTCTCGACCCGTCATGCGTTTTAACTTTAAGGACAACGCGGTTAAGAACTCTATAGGATGACCTTGTTTATCTGTTTGCGGCATATCAGACAAACAAGCATCGGCATAATTCGGCGCAGGCACAAAATTTCGCCTTAAGGATTTGGGCAAGGCTTTGATCAAGGCCACGATAAGTTCATGCCGCAACCCAGGAATAAGCCAATCCAAGCCCACAGCAGTCACTTGATTCAGCAACGCTAGTGGCACCATCAAACTTACACCGTCGTCTTCATCTTTTGGATCAAAATGATAATCTAATCCTAGGGTTAGATTGTTTTGCCTAAAGGTTTCTGGGAAAGACAAAGCGTCGATATGTTTAGTATCTTTCTTAAGTAAGGCTTTGGGATCAAAATTAAGTACATCTGGATTTTCAGCAGACTGTTTTTTCCACCATTTTTTAAAATTAACTTCAGAACAAATATGGCTAGGAATTTTTTCAGCATAAAAATCAACCAGAGTATCTTCGTCTACCAATAGGTCACGCCTACGGCTTTTATCTTCTAAATCTTCGATGCCTTCTATCATTTTCTGGTTAAGGGACAAAAAGGCAAAGTTCAGTTTAGTCTCCATATTCACTAACGCTTCGCGAATAAATATGTCTCTACAGATTTTTGGATCAATCTGGCTATAATTTTTTCGTCTTTGGTTAACCAGTATCAGTCCATACAAACTGACTTTCTCAAAAGCCTGCACTACGCCTTGTTTCTTTGACCAGTGTGGTTCGGAGTATTCTGTTTTGATTAAGTGTTGGGCAAGCGGTTCAACCCACTCGGGTTCGATTTTCGCTGCCACTCGGCCAAATAGATGCGCAGTTTCAACTAGCTCAGCCACCATAGTCCATTTTGGTTGAGATTTAGCTAAACCAGAACCGGGAAAAATCTTAAAGCGGCTATTGCGGGCACCTATGTAATCACGGTCTACATCTTTATTGCCTATATGGGACAACAAACCCGATATAATAGCTTGGTGGATAGCTTGATACTCCGCCTGTTGCGAGGAAATCCCAAAACCTAACTCTGCCACAGATTTTTTAAGTTGACTGACAATATCTTGCCATTCGCGCATACGCATAAAATTAATAAAATGTTTCTTACACCAGTTACGTAATTGACTGGATGATAAAGCTTGCTGTTGTTCTTTGAATCCTTGCCACAGCTGGAAATAACCAAGGAAATCAGACTCTTTATTAATAAAGTCCTCATGCATTTGGTCGGCTTGTTGCTTTTTGTCTTGGGGGCGCTCTTTGGGATCTTGAATACTTAAACCCGCAGCGATGATCAGCACTTCACTTAGGCAATTTTGTTTAGACGCTTCAACTACCATTCGTGCATATCTAGGGTCAATAGGCAGTCGGGCTAGTTGTCTGCCTTGATGGGTTAACCCTTGTCGACCCAATTTATTATCGATAGCACCTAGCTCTTCAAGCAGCTTAAAACCATCATTAATGCTTCTATGATCAGGGGGTTGTACAAAGGGGAAATCATCAACTTTACCTAGCCCCAGCGACATCATTTGCAAAATAACAGAAGCCAAATTGGTGCGTAATATCTCTGGTTCGGTAAACACGTCTCTGGATAAAAAATCATCTTCTGAATACAAACGGATACAAATACCATCGGAAACACGACCACAGCGCCCTGCCCTTTGATTAGCTGACGCTTGCGAAATAGCTTCAATGGGCAAACGTTGTACTTTACTGCGCACGCTGTAGCGCGAGATGCGAGCAGTACCAGGGTCAATGACGTACTTTATTCCCGGAACAGTCAGCGAAGTTTCGGCGACGTTGGTGGCAAGCACAATTCGTCTGGCAGAATGCGCAGAAAAAACTTTGTTTTGTTCGCTGTTACTCAACCTTGCATACAGAGGTAATACTTCTGTATGCCGATATTGCTGTTTGTTTAACGCATCAGCGGTATCGCGGATCTCTCGTTCACCGCTCAAAAACACTAAAATATCACCATGAGACTCAACCAACAGTTCATTTACCGCTTCGATAATCCCTTGGATCTGATCATAATCACTGCTTTCAATTTCCCGGTAGCGCATTTCTACGGGGTAAGCTCTGCCGCTGACTTCAATAACAGGTGCATCGTTAAAGTGTTTAGAAAAACGCAGTGGGTCAATAGTTGCAGAAGTAATAATAAGTTTAAGCTCTGGACGCCTAGGCAACAATTGTTTTAGATAACCCAGAATAAAATCAATGTTTAGACTGCGTTCGTGCGCCTCATCTATGATGATGGTGTCGTATTGACTCAAATACTTATCTTGTTGTATCTCTGCCAACAAAATTCCGTCTGTCATCAATTTGATATAGGTATTGTCTGAAACTTGATCTGAAAACCTGATCTTAAAACCCACCTGTTGTCCTAGCGGGCTTTTTAACTCTTCAGCAATACGGTTAGCGACCGTTCTTGCGGCCAAACGTCTTGGTTGCGTATGCCCAATTAAACCACCGATACCTCTGCCTAGCTCTAAACATATTTTAGGAATTTGCGTAGTTTTACCTGAGCCTGTTTCACCTGCAATGATCACCACTTGATTGTTGGTAATAGCCTCGGCTATTTCATCTTTCCTTTCAGATACGGGGAGAGGTGGAAAATCTATTTCTGGGACTTGTGCTTGTCTAGAAGCAAAAACCTGAGTGGATTTTTCTATATCACGTTGTAATTTGACTAAATAATCAGGTTTTTTATCTGCAGATAGGCTGGGAAATTTACGCAGACGGGATATAAGTCTAAATTTGTCTTTAGACATACAAGACGCGATATCACTGGAAAGTTGTTTAATGCTAATTTCTGAGTGGGGGTGTACTGACGACAAAAACGGCTGCTCTACTAGTTACATCAATAAAAACGAATCAAGGATCCTAGAAGATGAACCGAGCAAATACCAGAATTATTAAACAATAAACAGTCGTTAACTTGCTCGTAACTTGTAACCGGCATGTAGTTGCAAATCTATTGCATGCAACAAAGCTGAACGGTTGATTGTGCCAAGTAAATAACCATCGTCATCAACGACTGGATACACTTTAGGTTTCTCAGTCATCATTTTTTGCGCTAACTCAATTACTGAGGTGTAAGGTTTGATCGCCAACACTTCAGTTCTCATAATGTCTTTGACGTGTGCTATATGCTCTCTGTAATAACTAGATTCAATCATTTGTACTAGACAATCTTGCTCAGACAGAAAACCGATCACCTTATTTTTAGTATCGATGACCGGCCCGCCAGTTTGTTTAGTCTGCAGTAATCGTTCAACCGCTTCAGCTACAGGCATGTTACTGGTAAAGGTTACTGGACGCTGATTCATATGGTCGCCCACTTTTAGAGATTCCACTGTAACTCCTTGGTTTTCTGGTAAAAATAATTCTATATCGTCACGGATAAAGATAGACTTCAGTCATTCATAATACCTAATTATTTTAATTTAGATATTAATATAGTAATAATGATTATTATACCAAGTTACAATTTTGGCTCTCTACGAAAGGCAAATTCATCTAAGTTTTAGTTATCAGAGCAACTTATGAAAGGCAGCAGCGTGAATTCAGCAAGTATTTATTGGCACGATTATGAAACCTGGGGAGCTAATCCGCAAAAAGATTTCCCCTGTCAGTTTGCTGGTATCCGAACAGATCTAGACTTGAATATAATAAGTGAACCATTGATGATCTTTAGCCAGATTGCTAATGATTGCCTGCCCGTTCCTCAAGCTTGTTTAGTCACAGGTATCACCCCACAACGCTCTTTAAAAGAAGGACTTCCAGAAAGGGATTTTATCGCCAAAATCATTAAAGAGTTCTCGGAGCCCAATACATGTGTTGCTGGGTTTAACAATATCCGCTTTGATGACGAAATTACTCGCTACACTTTATATCGAAATTTTTATGACCCTTATGCAAGAGAATGGCAACATGGCAATAGCCGCTGGGACATTATTGACTTAGCGAGAGCTTGTTATGCTCTTAGGCCTGAAGGCATCAATTGGCCTCTAAATGAAGAAGGGTTACCCAGCTTTAAGTTGCAGGATTTGACTAAGGCCAACGGTATTCAACATCAAGATGCCCATGATGCAATGTCTGACGTGTATGCCACTATTGCAGTCGCTAAGTTGATCAAGCAACGCCAACCCAAATTATTCGATTATCTGTTTACCTTACGTAATAAAAGAAAAGTACTCGAACAGATCGATTTTGAACAATTAACGCCATTGGTACACATATCCTCAAAAATCCCTTCAATTAATGGCTGCTGCACTTGGATAGTACCTGTAGGAATACATCCGACCAATAAAAATGCAGTGATTGCCCTTAACTTAGCGCTAGATCCTAGTCCACTTCTTACACTTTCTGTTGATGAAATAAAAGAAAAATTATACACACCCAATACAATGTTAGATGAAAATGAACAACGATTGCCGATCAAGCTTATTCATATTAATAAATGCCCAGTGTTGGCACCCGCTAAGACACTCAGCACTGAAAATGCCGAGCGCTTGGGGATTGACAGGCAACGTTGTCTACAAAATTTACAGAAAATTAAAGCTAACCTGCCCTGCCTTGAGAAATTACAGCAGGTATACGCCCAAACAGAACAACGTGATCCCCTTGATCCTGAACACGCACTATATTCAGGTGGATTCTTTTCGTCGTCCGATAAAGAGTTGATGAAGCAAATTGTTAGTTCTGATCTGCAAGGGCTGACTGAGCTTTCTTTACCTTTTGAAGACGAACGTTTAACTACATTATTGTTTAGATATCGAGCACGGAATGCTTCTCAGTCGTTATCAGGGACAGAAGTTGAGCGATGGCAACGTTATCGACATTTTAAATTTCATGATAATCAATCACCGGCTAGTATTAAAATGCCAGAATTTTTAATGCAACTCGAACAATTAAGTGTTGAATATGTGCATAACCCAGATAAGTTAGCCATATTAAAAGAACTTTACAATTATGCGCAAAGCTTATAAGAATTTAGCGAGAGGCTCAAATCGTTAGACTACCTACTTGGTATTAATGTTTAACTACTAATGTAAGTGAGTGATAAGCCGATACAAAAAAAAAGTAATTTGTTAGTCTGACTTAAATCCACATTTAACAATGTGTCGTAATAATCAAAGGCGATTAAATGCTCGGTATAACATTAAAGGTTGATGACACAGACCAATATTTGGATCTAGGTATAACGCCCGATCTCGTGCAAGAAAATATCGAAGCGGTGGCGCTTCACCAACTCATTCAAAAAGGTGAGTTCAAACATTTTTTTATTTTTGATGAAATTATAATTGATGCAATAAGCAGTTATAAGTCCGCAGTCAAAAATAGCCACTCTGCCATAATTGAAAATCGTATCGGCGAACGAAGAGATACCCAAATAAAATGTAAAATTGTTGAAGACCAACTAGCCGCTTACATAACAATAACTGCTGGGTATGCAGGCAAACTTCCCACTGTTAAATCATTAAAAAAAGAATTGAATTTATCCGGTATAAAACGTGGGATCAGCAAGAAACGTTTAACAAGCTTAGTCGAGCAATGTGTACAAGCACTGCCAGGCGAAACTTTTGAAGAACTTATAGCCAAAGGTTTACCTCCTAGAGCAGGTAAATCTTCTGAGTTAAAACCTCTAGTACAAAACGCCCTAGACCGAATTCTAAAACCTCAAAAAGTGGGCACTGCGCGCGTGGATATGCGTAACTTAGGTGCGATTATATGCGTGCAAAAAGGTACCGAACTTCTACGTAGAATACCGCCTACTGACGGTAGAAATGGATACTCCGTAAGAGGGGATGTTATCAGTACCCAATCAGGTGATTGGATTAAATTTACGCCTGGTGATGGCACGGTCATCAGTGATGGTGATGAAAACTTGTTATTAGCAGACATTTCTGGGATCCCCAAATTTAAAGATCAAAAAATGTGGGTTGACAATATTTTCACTTGTAAAGGTGTCAATGTAGGTAGCGGCAATGTTAATTATGATGGTTCAGTTTTAGTCAATGGTGACGTAACTGAAAAAATGGAAATCCATGCCACTGGTGATGTCACAGTAAATGGCTTTGTAGAGTCTGCAACTATTCATGCAGGCGGAGATATCATTATTACTGAAGGTGCCATGGGCAAAGTTAATGATAGCGCCACTGAATACAGTACCAGCTTAACTTCAAAAGGCAGTGTCCACATACAGCATGGTCAAGGTTTAGATATTAATTGCAATAATAATGTCACTGTTGGCAGACAACTCGCATACAGCCGAATTAACTGCCGTGGGAAAGTGTCAGTAGGCGCCATAGACAACCCGAATGGAAATATTTTTGCTTGTACTATCAAATGCCAAGACGCAGTTACAGCAGGCACCCTAGGGGCAGTTTCTGGCAGTAACTTAACGGTTGATTTTAGTGAAGGTTTTAATTCTTTATTAGAACGTAAAGATACACTCGACGAACTTCTAAAGAA